>JAEYNI010000338.1 GCA_023412635.1 Bacillota bacterium | reverse complement strand
ATAAGGAAATAATGGTATAATATAGATAGTAAGTACATTTCAGAAATAGATTTTCCATGTTAGTCTTGTGATTTTAATTATATTATAGAGGTATAAGATTAATGATTCTAAAACATTGTGGAAAAATAATCGTTACAGTACTTATCTTATGTTTTATACTTTCAGCGACTATATCTGTTTCGGCTGTGGATATTCAGCAGCCCAAAAGCATTCTGATAATTCATTCTTATAATGAAGGGACTAATTGGACCAGTGAACAAAATGCCGGAATCATCAGTACTCTTTCTAATTCCAACGACAATTTGGATATTAACGTGGAGTACATGGATTGGAAAAATTATCCTACACATAGTAATCTGGAATCCTTTTATAACTATGCAAAATTCAAATATTTAAATAAAAAGCTGGATCTATTAGTAACTACAGATGATGCGGCCTTGTCCTTTGCACTGGAAAATAGAAGGGAACTTTTTTCCAACGCTCCAGTTATTTTTTCCGGTATAAATCAGGAGAAGGTTGATGAACTTAAAAATAGATATCTAAATTTTACCGGAGTGGTTGAAGAAATTGATCCGACAGAAACAGTCAACATGGCATTAAGGATAAATCCTGCCATCAGGGACATATACCTGGTATACGACAATACAGAAAGCGGTAAATCTACAGGAAAAATCATTACAAGTAAAATTAATGAATTGTTCAAGGGGTTGAGAGTAGTACCCCTTAATGATATGGATTTCGACAGTTTATTGGGTACCGTAAGCCAGCTGGACGATAATAATATGCTGTTTTTCGCAACTTACTACAGTGATGCAAAAGGTACAATAATCAATTTTAATCTTGCTGCCAGAGAAATCAGTGGACAAAGTAAAGTACCCATGTATCACCAATATGATTTTGGGTTGAACAACGGTGCTTTTGGTGGAAACTTACTCAGTGGAAGGTTATATGGAAACTATGCTGCAGAAATCGCCGTGCGTGTTCTGGAAGGGGAAAGCGCCGATGATATTGGGGTTTTATACCGCCCTGCATCTAGAAAGGTTTTTGACTATAAATTATTAAAGAAATATGATATCCCCATGTCACGGCTACCAAAAGATGTAGAATTAATCAATAAGCCTTTTTCCTTTTTTGAGACGTATAAACTGCTGGTATGGGGAGTACTTTCAGCATTTTTTATACTTATCATTTTTGTAATGCTGCTTTTAATGTATATTAGAAAAATCGGGAGAGTTAGAAATGAACTGCGTATAAGTAACGAAGAGCTTACTCAAACCTATGAAGAATTAGTTGCTACAGATGATGAGTTAAAGAATCAGCTCAAGGAGATATCTGAAATTCAGAAAGAACTGGCTGAAAGTGAGGAGAAATATACATATCTGGCTCTTCATGACGTTTTAACCGGTCTTCCAAATAGAAGGTCACTTTTCGAGGATGCAAAAAGGATATTGATAGATAGTAGCAGTAAAGCTGCACTTCTATTTATCGATATGGATAACTTCAAATATACAAACGATACAATGGGGCACGAATTCGGGGATTTACTTATAAAAGAAGCCAGCAGCAGACTGGCGCTGGATTTATTTGAAAAAAGTTCCCTGTACAGACTTGGCGGCGATGAATTTATTATTCTGGCAGAAGAGACAGGACAGGACAAGGCTGAACAGTTGACTTCTGATATATTGTACAGTTTTAAGGAGAAATTCTATGTCAATAATATAGGACTTCACGTAAGCTTAAGTATTGGTATTGCATTATATCCGGTGCACGGTAATAATATTGAGGATTTGATAAAGTCGGCGGATATTGCAATGTATAAGGCAAAAGAGTACGGTAAAAACAGATATGTCCTGTATGATAAAAGCATGAACAAAGATTTTTCAGAAAGAATGACTTTGGAAAAATATCTGCATACTGCAATGGACAATAATGAATTTGAGCTATATTATCAGCCTCAGCTTGACATAAAAACAAATAAGGTTACAGGCCTTGAAGCGCTATTAAGATGGAAAAGCCCGGAATTAGGATTTGTTTCTCCTGTCAAATTTATTAAAGTTGCAGAAGACACCCATCTGATAATTAAATTGGGTGAATGGGTACTGGTTCAGGCCTGCGATTTTCTCAGTCATTTACATAAGCAGGGTCTGACCCATATGACTATTTCTGTTAATATTTCAACTTTACAAATATTCCAGGCGGATTTTAATTCGAAGGTGTTAAAAATTCTTGAATACTTTAAACTTGATCCGCAATTTCTAGAACTAGAGATAACTGAAACTGTTCTAATAGAGTCTTTTGATGTGGTATATAATAAATTGAAGCAGCTGAGAGAAAAGGGGATAGGTATCGCATTGGATGATTTTGGGAAAGGCTATTCATCATTAAGTTACTTGAAACAGCTCCCAATTTCTACCTTGAAAATTGATAAAACTTTTATTGATAATGTCTCGCTAATATCCGAACATACAACCATAACACGTCATATAATTAAAATGGGACGTTCCATGGGAATGGCTGTAATTGCTGAAGGTGTAGAGTATAATGAACAATTGGAGTATTTGAAAAAATATGAATGTGATAAGATGCAGGGATATTTGTTCTCTAAACCTCTACCAAAGGATGATGTGGAGAAGCTTCTAAAGGGGCTGTAGTTGGCTGATAAATATAACTTGATATATTCTGCCACAGAACATTAAAATCCCGTGCCGTTTTCAGAAATATAATTACTTTAGCGGTACGGGATATTTATTATTCCAGGCCGATTTTTCTCTCTCAAACTAACTTCCTGTTAATTCATTTTAGACTTTGTTTGACTCAAGCTTATTCCCTGACCAAAATTCTGGTGACTTCTGATATATAGAGAGTATGATGGTCGGAATCGGGATAGAATTTGGAATTGAGCTCAGTATCAATAAAGCATTCAGGCCTGTATTCCTGAGCATAGAGTTTTTTGCATATAATAACAGCTCTGGCTTCATCTAAAAAGGGGACATTACCTTCGTGACGAAGGGTTAGCTGTGCCTTGCTGATTTTATCCTCATCTCTTCCGGATACAGCACCAAGATATCCCAATTGCTTCTTAAAACTACTGTCAAAAAAGGATAGTGAAAACATTTCGGAGTTATCAATAAATTCCTTAGTAAAACGCTGAGGGCGAATAACTATAAAAGATACATTTTTGGCCCACATTACACCGAATCCTCCCCAGGAGGCCGTCATTGTGTTCACCTTGTCCGATTTCTTTGCAGTTACCAGCATCCATTCATTTCCTATCATCCTAAAGGGACTTTGATCGAATTTTTCCGGACTTACTTCATTAAAAATATTCATAAATACTCCTTTATTATTAAATGTTTTATTAGGGGTAAAAACCTTTATATATTATTCATTATATTATTATTTACAGCCATTTATAGGTTCCTGTATATAATATATTACATTATTATACTTTTGTTAAATGTATTTTAATTATTTTGTATTTAATCACATAACATAATTAATCCTATTAATTAGACTAAGCAGCAAATTAATCTCAAATGAATATATTGAAGTAGCAACGAATATATTTTAAGGAGCTTTTATGTTCGGGAAATACAGCAATCAAAATTCATATGAATGTGTAAAAAACCAACGTCAGAATATAACGCTGGAGCAGCTCGCAAGGTTTGACGGAAAAAATGGCAATCCGGCATATGTGGCCGTTGACGGGATAATATATGATGTCACAAATAATGCTGGCTGGGCCGCTGCGACTCATTTTGGCCTGAAGGCAGGTACTGATGTCAGCGGCCCTTTCAAATCCTGCCATGGCAGTAAGCAGATACTAAGCAGACTAAGAATTGTAGGCAGTTTGATTAGCTAGATTATATAGGTTGTTCAGAGATTTAAATTTCAACCTATTTGAAGTGCTGGTTGATATATCAGTATGGCTGCTTAAGGGAGAGTAGATATGACTCATTGCAAAATGTATCAAAACAGTATAGATACAACCCGTCAACTAATTCATGAAATAAAGCTTGCGATACAAGAAAGGTCATTCAGAAAGGCAAATCTAGTTTGGCTGGAACTTACAGGATGCTCGGGAAATATAATATCCCTTTTAGATGGGGAGAATCCTGATTTTAAATACTTAATAACCAATATGACAAACCTTGTATATAGCAACAGTCTTATGTCGGCAGAAGGAGAAGAAGCTGTAAATCAGCTTGTCAATTCAGCTGGTTCTGAATTTATTCTTGCTGTTGAAGGAGCTGTAGCTACAGCAAACAACGGAATGAATAATGTAATAGGAAGATGGCAGGGTAATCCATTAACCGCTTTGAAAGCCATTAAGCTTCTTGGTGAAAGAGCTAAGCAGGTTATTGCTATTGGTGCCTGCGCAAGCCATGGGGGAGTGTCAGCTTCAAAACCTAATCCATCTAAATGTGTAAGTGTACAAAAGCTCCTGAAAAGAAATGTTATAAAGCTTCCGGGTTGCCCTTGCCATCCTGACTGGTTTTTAGGGACACTTGCCCACTTGCTGCTGTATGGTGAAC
>JAEYNI010000336.1 GCA_023412635.1 Bacillota bacterium | reverse complement strand
AAATACTGTTATGAATTCCAAGGGACTTTGAACGATCAGAAGTATCTATTGTATATCAATGCAGTAACAGGAGTTGAAGAAGATATCTTATTACTTGTAAGTACAGACGAGGGTACTTTGACAATGTAAGAATAGTCAAGAATAAAATAAAGTGACAAAAACAGCTTGCCGACATCGGCAAGCTGTTTTTGCTTGTATAAAAAACCATATATCTTGATATTAGCCGTATTCCGAGAAGAGACCTTAGAAACTGCTTTTCTGTGGTACTGCAGGATACTTGCCTGTTTACCGGGAGCATAGCAGACAACATAAGGTACTCAAGACCTGAGGCCACAGATGAAGAGGTTAAGGCCGAAGCCGGTTGACACATGTATTACCAGATATTACAATAGATATTAAACTGGAGACTTCGAGGCTGGTTCTCAGAGAATTGAAAGAGGATGATAAGAAACGGTACTTTGAGCGAACTTCCCAAGGAGTTCGGCAGCCATAACGGAGAGGTTTTATATATGATAGACAGAGAAGCAGCACACTTTAAGAAATGGAAGTCAGAGTCGGCAGAAATGCTTGCTGAACCCTACACTTATATAAAATATCATAATATTTTTCCTGAAGAAAGAGGTTGGAAATCGAAATAGTAGTATGTAAATAAATTAAGGTATTTTATCGGTAAACCGAAAGTGAGATTGTATGAATATATCTATTGCTACAGCAACCTTTTATAATATCCCTTTTACAGAAGCACTGGAACTGATTAGAATGGCCGGCTTCGAAACTATTGAACTGGACACCTATTGGACAGGCGGTGACAATTGGGAAGTAACACAGCATTTGAGAAATATCAGGCCCAAAGAGGTTTTGAAAATAATAAGGGAAAGCGGGCTGAAGATAAATTCTCTTCATGATATGGGGGGAGTTATTTTTAAAGACACGGATACGGTAATTAGTCGAGACACCTTTGAATATCTTGAATTCGGAGGAGAGGATATCCCCTGTATTGTATTTCACGCTCCTCATAAAAAAACAGAGGATAAGAACTGGTGGTCTGGTTACAGCAGCAAGGCAGCAAATGATTTAAAAGCTCTAAAGGATAAGTTCCTGGTTTGTATTGAAAATATTCAAAACTTTCCAGGATATCAGACTTCCCTGATTGATCCCCACGAAATGCTTGATTTTGTAAAAGAAAACGGGTTGTTCATTAATATGGATACAACCCATTATGCTCAATGCGGAATCGATATTGTTTCAACAGCAAAATACAGCAGAGACTATGTTAAGGGAGTACATTTCAGCGATTATAGGGATGGAAAAAGGCATTTGTTTCCTGGAGAAGGAGTATTGGATCTTAAGGGGTTTACCAACTCACTGAAGCTGGATAGTTTACATGCCTTTACATTGGAGTGTAATATTCCTTATGAATCCGGCAATCCGGATGTGGCAATTAAGGGTATGAAGAAGGCTCGAAGCTATGTTCAAGAATCAATCCTATAAGTATTAGTATATAAAAGTATTTGTGTAAATTAACCGGAAAGTACCTAATCTGTTTGGATTAAAGAGGAAGAGCTATGAGAGACAAGGAATTTATAGAATCCGAGCTTTTATTGCTGGAACAGAGCCTGCTGAAACCTGATACAAGAAAATCCATTGAACTACTGGGAAACTTGTTGTCAGATGACTTTATGGAAATAGGCAGTTCAGGAATGGTTTACACAAAGGAAGATGTAATAAAAGCAATGCTTATTGAGACTTCTGTGAATTTTGAATTGGAGGATTTTCGGGTAAACCTTCTGTCTGATGAAATTGCATTGGTGACCTATAAAGCGGTTAAGTCAGGTCCCGATGTTCTAGAAAATATTAGTTCCTTGCGGAGTTCGGTGTGGAAATTATTTAATGGTAGTTGGAAAATTGTGTTCCATCAGGGAACAGTCTTGTAAGAGTAAAGTATTATATGCACTTTGCACAATAGCAGCTTTGATTATAGGCTTTAGAAGGTGGCTTAAACATGAAAAATTATACAGAGAATGATGTTGCAGCAGATTTAAACAATCTAATAAAATTCTTATCTCGGAGGGATATCAGTGAGCTTTCATGCGGTGCTCTGTCGGCTGCATATGGCTTGTCACAGGCTGATATGCTCATAGTGTTAGGAAGCAGCATGCCATATTTGGCTGAATTGGGTGCCGATGCAGTGAAGAGAGGCGTAGCAAAAACTCTAATGATAGTTGGCGGTATAGGCCACTCAACAAAATATCTGGTAGAAAATATTTGCAATAGCAAAGAATATAAAGATATTGAGGTTGAAAACAGGCCCGAGGCAGATATTTTGAAGGATGTTATTGTTAAAAGCTTGGATTCAGTACATGCAAATAATATCTTAATCGAAAATAATTCGACCAATTGCGGAGAAAATGCGTCGGAAGCACTTAAGATTATTAAGAAACAGGGAGAGGTTCCGTCTTCCGTTATAATAATACAAGATCCTACAATGCAGTTAAGGACTCATGCTTCTTTTCTCAAGGCCTGGGAAGGAGAGAGGACCGAAATAATCAGTTTTAGCCCTTTTATTCCGGAGGTTAATATAAAGGACGGTATTTTAAAGCTTCAAAATGATATATTCGGCATATGGTCCTTTGATAGATTTATTGACCTCGTTATGGGCGAAATACCAAGGCTCAAGGATGATGAAAATGGCTATGGGCCTAAGGGCAAGGGTTTTATAGCACATGTTGAAATTCCAGAGGATGTTCTAGCCTCTTATAACAGGATGCAGGAGAGGTTTGAAGGATACAAAAGTATAAAGTTTAGAAAGTAACGCATATATAGCCGAAATTAATTCTAATCAGCAATAAATTTAAGAGAATTAAACATTGCTATATATGCTAACGTATAATAATTGATAAGAAATAATAGTGCTGTCTCAGGCATGTTAGAAAGCGGGGCATATAATGAAAAAGGTTGTCGCAATAATTGTAATTATAGGAATTGTCCTTGCAGGTTTTTTTGGGTATAGAGGGATAAGATCCTATCTTGATTTAAAGAAATATCAACAGCAAATAGCGGAAATTAAAGTTGAAAACGTTGATTTAGAATCTATCCCTGACGGAATGTACATAGGAAAAGCCGAAGTACTTTGGATAGCAGCCGAAGTTAAGGTTATAGTACAAGATCATAAAATAGTAAACATAGACTTGATAAAGCACAAAAATGAGCGTGGTGCAAGTGCCGAGGTAATACCACAAAAGGTTCTTGAGACTCAATCCCTTCAGGTTGATGCTGTCTCAGGTGCTACAAACAGCAGCAAGGTTATTCTTAAGGCAATAGAGAACGCACTTGAGAATGCGGGCGCAACTCAATCTTTTGATGCAAATTGAGCCGCAATTGCATCAATATGAGTATTGTCTGTACCGCAACAACCACCAACAATTTTTAACGATATTAATTCATTTAGTTTAGACATTGTTTGTGCTAACTCAAAACAATCTGAGGTTTTAATATCCTTTGAATTGTCCAGCTGCTCGGGCGGCAGTGCTGAGGTGTTAGCCTGTATTCCATGGAAGCGCTGTTTTACAAGTGAGGTTCTGTTAAAATCCCAGCTCAGCGCTTCATATAAAATTGTGGGATGTATGCAATTTGTCATATAGCATACAGGCTTCCTTTTAACATAGCCGTCAATTATCTCAATAGCGTAATTGATTGTAGTTCCATCTAGTAACCTTCCATTATCCCGTATCATAAAACTTAATATGTAAGGTAAGCCGGTTTGTTCCATGGCCATTGCCATTCCCATTGCTTCGGGTAATGTGGGCATAATTCCCGCAAAAAGAAAATCAACTCCCTCTTGGGCAAACAAGCTTGCCTGCCAACTGTGAAATTCTTTAGCTTCAGCAGGATTCAAATATCCAGCTGAACTGTACGCATCACCTTTGCACCCCATTAAGCCGCCGATATACATTTCTAAATCACTTACATCACGAAGCTGTTTTAACGCTGATACATTATCTAGTAAAATGCTTTTATCATAGCCGGCTTTAGCAACCCGTTCCATGTTTGCTCGTCTTGTCGGTGTTGTAGCAATAAACGGTAAACAGTGTGTCTTCGCAGCATCTATATATTGATTCCATAATTGAAATAAGGCTTGCTTGCCTCCCCGACGATAAATTATATTTGCAAATGCGATTGTATCATCAGGCAGTAGCCCATATTCCCTCTTCAACCTTTCACCTAACGCACCTTCCATTAGTATAACAGGGTTTTTTTCATAACAGGAAACAAAACTCACTTAAATCACCCCAATTTTTCTCTGCTTAACTCCAGGAACTTTTCTATATCCTGTTCTATTGTCTTAAGAGAGCTTCTCCAAAAATCAATGTTCTGAACGTCAATATTCATAAGTCTTGTCACATCAGCTATTTTCATCTTTCCGGTAACACTTAAAAGTGCTTCGTAGTCCTTAACAAAAGCACTGCCTCTCTTTTCGTACTCGGCATACAAACCCTTGGCAAACAGCAGACCAAAGGCGTAGGGGAAGTTGTAGAAATTAGCATTGGCATAGTAGTAATGGGGTTTGCAGGCCCACATATATTCATGCAGATATTCATGGTCCAACCCGTCACCATAGGCCTCTTTTTGAGCCCACAGCATAAGCTCGTTCAATTCTTCGGCTGACAGTGAACTGTCCTTTCTTCTTTTGAACAGCTCGCTTTCAAAGAGAAAACGACTATATATATCAACTATTACCTGGGTACTGTCGCTCAACTCCATTTCAAGTATTGCGAAGGCTTCATCCTTTGAGGCTGATTTTATTGCAGTCTTTTTTACAATGGTCTCACAGAAAATAGAAGCTGTTTCAGCCAGGGGCATAGGGTAGTCGCTATTTAATATACTCTCCTGTTTTACACATTCGTTATGAAAGCCGTGTCCTAATTCGTGAGCCATTGTTACAATATCACTAAAAGTCTCCCCATAATTAAGCATAACCCTGCTTTGACCTATGGCATGCAAATCCTCACAAAAAGCACCGCCGATTTTTCCTTCTCTTGGATAAACGTCTATCCATTCAGAATCTATGGCCTTTTTTGCGAAGTCTGCCAGGCTGTCACTAAAGGTTCTAAAATTTTCTTCAACAATCTTTTTTGCATCTTCGTAGGTATACTTTTTATTCATTTCACCCAGTGGAGCAAATAAGTCAAAGAAGGGGAGACCGTTTTTACTTCCAAGTAACTGCCCTTTGACCCTAAGATATTTTCTAAAGGCCGGAAGACTTTCCTTCATTGCGTCCAACATTGCGTTAAGAGTCTGCTCCTCCATTCTTGAATTGAATAGAGTTTCATGAAGAGGGGATTTGAAGCTACGCATTTCTGCAACAGTGATAACTTCACCTTTTATACCATTCAAGCATGCCGCAAGAGAGTCGTCGATTTTTTTATAGGAAGCAAGCTCTGCGTCATAAGCCTTCTTTCTCAATTCTCCGCTGCTCTCATAGGCCATATTTCTGATAATAGACAAGGGCAGCTGCTTATGCTCGCCTTCCAGTTCTATATCCACCTTTAAGTTTGAGGTAAGCATATCCTTAAGTTTTGTCCAGGCACTGGAACCGGTATTTCTCATTCTGGCTATTACAGCTTCTTCCTTACCGCTTAGCAGATAAGCACTCTTTTCAATAATCTCGTTAATATAGAATTGGTGCTCCTTCAGTAATTTTGAGGCTTCTATTTCTGTTCCTATATTCCTTATGGTGCCGATCCATCTATTGATTTTCGTATCAGCTTCAGCTATGGAACTAAGTTTAACCTGAAGCATTTCGGAATTTCTCAAAGCAGTTTCATTCTTGGTATCAACACTGTAGGATAGTTCTGAAAAAATATACAGCTTACTTGCAAGTAATGAGATCCGTTTTCTTATATCAATAAACTCTTCCAGCCTCAACGCTACATCCTTATTTGTATTAGCGGTTTTATCAACCCATTGAGTATACTCTTTCAATATATTATCCAAGTCCTCTACATCCTTTTTGAAAGCATCTCCCTCAAAGGATGAGTAAAGGTCCTTCAAACTCCACAAATAATCCATGTGCTTTCCCTCCTGATATTTGCTAATATTAAAAGTATACTAGATTATACATAAATGATAC
>JAEYNI010000335.1 GCA_023412635.1 Bacillota bacterium | reverse complement strand
CTGCGTCGGCCTGCTTCTTCACTGTAGCTTCAAGTTCCTTTTCTCTTCTTAGTGCTTCCTGCTCGGCAAGTTCAATTTCCTTTTGTTTTTTGACTATTTCAACCTGCATTGCAGTCTCGGCAACTTCCTTCTTAACTATGTTGGACTTGATGTCATATGCCAAATCTGCATCAGCCTTAGCAGTCTGCTGATCTTTATTGTAGGATTGAACCTTCAGTTCTTTCTCCTTATTTGCTTCAGCTATCTGTGTTTCAGCCTGGATTCTTGCAGCTTCACCTTCTCTGTTGGCCTCAGCTGTCTTAATCTTGGTTTCTTTTGTTGCATTTGCTTCAGCTATCTGAGCATCTCTCTTAACCTCAGCAATTCTTGGCTTACCAAGCGCTTCAAGGTATCCGTTCTTGTCTGAGATATCCTTAATTGTTAACACTTTCAGCTCGAGACCCATATTCTGCAGCTCGGTTGCTGCAACGCCCTGAACATGTGATGCAAAAGTCTCCCTGTCCTTATATATTTCTTCAACAGTCATTCTGGATACTATCTCACGTAGTTTACCTTCAAGGACCTGCTGGGTTGTTTTGGCTATAACACCAAGCATATAGTCCAGCCCCTTTGAGGTATTGAACTGTTCGGCAGCTGACAGGATCGAGTCCCTATCTGATTTAACCTTAACAACGGCTACACCGTCTGCTACTATTCCAACGCCCTGAGAGGTTAATGCACCATCAATTCTTATATCGATTTGCATGTTTTCCAGTGAAATAACATCTGTTCTTTCCAGCATCGGAACAACAATTCCACCACCGCCTGTTATAACCCTTCTTCCTCTGAAGCCTGTTACTACTAAGGCTTTATCCTGAGGAACCTTTTTGTACATAGATATAAACGTCAATAGTAAAATGATTATTACCGCAACTATGATTACGGGTACAAAATACACTGAATTCATTTCAACTCTCCTTTATTTTTATATTCAACTCCTACACTTAATTGAATCACCCTGTACAAATAAATACCGGTATGAGTGATTATTGCATAAATGTAAAAGCTGTTAACTAGTTTAGTATTTCTGATAACTCACTTACGTAAAATGTATTGTTTTCAATCTTGCAAATTACTACTTTCTGCCCCTGCTTCACAAGCTTATCTTCAATGTGCTTGGCCGGCCCTGTGTATTTGATTGAGTTTACCGTATACATTATAGTTCCATAGCCACTTTCAAGGATATCAGTTGACACTTCGGCAGGTGTTCCGATCAATTTTTCTCTCGAAACATCAGAGGAATTCTCACTTCTGTAAATGGGCTTTGCCACAAAATTGTACAATAGAACCGACACTGCAATACCTGACGCCAAAGCGCCGACAAATACTATGATTGAGTCCCATTCTGTAATCTTCACTCCCATAATACCAAGTCCACCGAAGACAGTCAGAAACGAAACTGCCACTAACGGGTTTAGTAAAATAGTAAACTTGGAAAGTGTACTATTCCCCCCGACTGCATCCCCGTGAGCATGCCCACCGTGCATATCACTGGCATGATTACCCACATCTCCATGGCCACCTTGAGGAATATGTCCCAATTGACCGGAATCTCCGTGAGAAGTTCCAAGATCAACGTGTCCATCATGTCCAAAATGTCCATCGACGCCCGAGCCCACATCCCCGCCTCCATGGAAAGCACCTGATAAACCGCTGATTATCAGTGATACAAAGGTATAAAGGACACCTACAGAAAATAAAACTAAATAAAAATAATACATAAAATCACCTCACAGCTTCTTATAGCATTGCTAATATTTTCCTTCAACCGGCATAGATACATTATAGCCAGTTAGTAATTGATAATCAAATACACTTTGCCTCTTATTTCAATTGAAATAGATGTATTTCAGTTACTGCAATATTTTGTTATCAGGTGTAATCTCCAAGCTTCTTCAATGTCTTATTATCGTGTTTTTGCTTCATTTTTCAAAATTTTCATGATTCCACTCAAAACTTTACCATTGGCAGTAAGTACTAAAAATTTTGCCAAGCCTGGCGTTAAAAGACCATCACCCATCAAAATCAAATTCTTTATAGGAGTGCTAACAGCTGATTCCATCATCATTTTAAAGTGTGGATCTGAATAATTAATTCCTCCATTCTTCCGGCCCATTAAAAATTCAATTACTTTATAAACCATCCTGATAAAACGGCTTTCCATCATTTCGGATATTGTGCAGGTTAAATCGAAATCTCCGATTTTTTTATTTGTGACAGATTGTATTTGATAGCCTGATAATGCTTCAAACGCTTCCTTTGAGGGCATCCCCTCAGGTTTGTAATACCATTGAAGCTGTTGCTGTTGTTCCGGGATCCGCAGCTGAGCTGTACCCTCTGGTCCATCCGTTTTACTAAATTCAACTGTACCTTCAAGACGTATATCTTTGCTGGAGGCTCCGATTTTAATTGAATATTGACCATTTTGAACAATCCAAGTCTTTTTATCAATATCATAATATGAAAAAGATCCACTATTTAATTCAAATTTAATTTCTTTATCCTCTCCAGGTTGTAAATATACTTTTTCAAAACCCTTTAGTTCCTTTTTGGGAGCAAAAACACCTGATTGCGGTTTTCCTACATAGAGTTGGACTATTTCTGCCCCGGGAAGCTTACCGGTATTCGTTACTTTAAAGGCTACAGTAAAATCAGGTGCTTCGCCGGTCACTAATATATCAGAATAGGTGAATTCCGTATAGCTTAACCCAAATCCAAAAGGAAAAAGCACATCTTTCCCGGCCTTCTCATAGTACCTGTAGCCTACATAAAGACTCTCCTTGTATAATACCTGCTTCGGGTTGATTCCATAAGTATCTGAGCTTATCACATCATCATATCTTAAGGGATAGGTCTCAGCCAGTTTACCGCTTGGATTCACTTTTCCTGTTATGATATCTACTGCAGCCAGTCCGCCCGCCTGACCAGGCAGATACATATTCAGAACCGCCTTGGCTTTTTCTATCCAGGGCATGGTTACCGGCGAACCTCCAAATAGCAGAATTATAATGTTTTGATTGACTTCTGCCACAGTATCAATAAGCTTAATATGGC
>JAEYNI010000288.1 GCA_023412635.1 Bacillota bacterium | reverse complement strand
CTTCAACATAATCTCCGGCGTAACCCCAATCTCTTTTGGCATCAAGGTTGCCCAGCACAAGCTTATCCTGTTTTCCCTTTAATATATTAGAAATGCCAAGGGTAATTTTTCTGGTTACAAAATTTTCTCCTCTTCTGGGGGATTCATGGTTGAAGAGAATACCATTACATGCAAACAGACCGTAGGCCTCTCTGTAGTTTACAGTTACCCAGTAAGCATAGAGCTTTGCAGCGGCATAGGGACTTCTCGGATAGAAAGGAGTGCTTTCCCTTTGCGGCACCTCCTGTACCTTACCGTACAATTCGCTTGAGGAGGCTTGGTAAAACTTAAGGTCAGGCTTAATTTCTTTTATACAGTCCAGCAGCCTTAGTGTACCTAGCCCGTTCGCGTCAGAGGTATATTCAGGTACGTCAAAGGATATCTTGACATCGCTCTGTGCACCAAGATTGTAAACTTCATCAGGCTGAATCTGATATATTAGCTTGGTTATACTTCCGGTATCGGTCAGATCTCCGTAATGTACAAAAAACTGGTTACTATTGTTTAGATGGTCGATTCGTGTTGTATTCACAGTACTGCCCCGACGAATAATACCGTGTACTTCGTATCCTTTATCCAGCAAAAACTCAGAAAGGTATGAACCATCCTGACCGGTTATTCCTGTTATTAAAGCTTTTTTCATGTATACAACTCCTCGGATGCTTTATTTTTGTAGTAAGTAATCATGCAAGTAAATGGTTTGCGATTACTTGTGACGGCTTCTGAAAGTCTCCGGCTAGTAACATAATATGTTTATATCTCAGATATGGAACGGAACAATTACAAAACTTTTGCAGTATTTGTTAGATATGTACAACAAAAAGGATTACATCAAAGAATTAACTGTAAAAAAACTTGATATTAATTGTTAAGTTCTGGTGTTACAATTAGAGAAATAGAATTTTAGTGCTTCTAGGTCAAAATTAAAAGTAATTCAAATTAAAAATGACTGGCTGGTCTCGAAGGTGAGTTTATAACCCATAGGTTATAGTCTCATCTTTTTTGTTACCTTGAAAAGGATGCGTTCACCCAAAATAAACGCCTGGAACAAGGCGACTTGTGAACTTGGGAAAAAAATAAAGTGTTGACAGGAGGTTTATATGAAAGAGATTAAGAGATTATCAACAAGATTGTTAGCAGTGTTTTTATTGTCAGCGATTCTGTTTTCCGGCTGCGGGACGGCTTCAGAACAGACTTCAGTAATTACAGAGGATACACAGGCGGAGGATACTCAGACTGTTGAATTAACTGTAGCTGCTGCATCCAGTTTGAAGGATGCTCTTACAGAAGTAAAAACAGTTTACGAAGAGTCAAACAAAAACGTTAAGGTGACGTTTTCCTTTGGAGCCTCGGGAGCACTTCAGCAGCAAATTGAAAATGGGGCTGGTGTGGATATATTTATATCTGCTGCTGTCAAACAAATGGATTCACTGGAGAAAAAAGGGCTGATTATCCCGGATACACGGAAGAACTTTCTTGAAAATCAGGTTGTTCTGATTGTTCCGAAGGATTCAGCGTTGATCATCGATTTTAAGGACCTTACTCTGGATAAGGTAAAGCAAATTGGTCTAGGTGAACCCAAGGGCGTACCGGTAGGCCAATACGCTGAAGAGGTTTTATCAAATCTCAATATCTTAGAGCAGGTGCAGGAAAAGGCTGTGTACGGAAACAATGTAAAGGAAGTATTAACCTGGGTGGAAACGGGTAATGTAGATGCCGGTATAGTCTATTTCACAGATGCGAAGATTTCCGATAAGGTAAGAATTGCTGCAGCTGCACCTGAAGGATCGCATAAACCCGTTTACTATCCTGCTGCAGTGATAAAAGGAAGTAAAAGCCCGGAACAGGCCAAAGGGTTTACTGAGTTTCTGTATGGCAGTAAAGCTAAAGCTGTTTTTGAAAAGTATGGCTTCACTTTTTTAGTATAATAATATGACAATTGTCACATTTACTTCTGATTCCAGACACTTAAGTATGACAGCCGGAATATGTAGAATATTATTGTAAGGATAATACATGAAAATTTCCGGCGAAGGTATTTATAGGATGTCGGCTATATATGGAGGTTTGGATTATGATTGTGAGTGTAAAAAATTTAGTGAAGAGATACGGAGAGTTGGTAGCTCTGGATCACCTGTCCTTTGATGTAAAAGAGGGCGAAATATTCGGACTTCTTGGACCAAACGGTTCTGGAAAGACCACAGCAATAAACTGCATTCTTTCGCTCCTGAGCTATAACAAGGGAGAAATAAGACTTTTCGAAAAGCCTATGGCACCGGATGCCTATGATATCAAGCGTGATATTGGGATAATAATGCAGGATGTTGCAGTGTTTGAAGAACTGACTGTGTACGAGAATATAAATTACTTCTGCAGTCTATATGTTAATGACAAGGAGAAACGTAAAAAGTTAGTTGAAGAAGCCATTGACTTTGTAGCCCTAAATGAATTCCGGAAATTTTACCCGAAGAAACTCAGCGGTGGCTTGCTGAGACGTTTAAATATCGCCTGCGGTATAGCCCATAAGCCCAAGCTTGTTATACTGGATGAACCAACAGTCGCAGTCGACCCACAAAGCAGAAACAACATCCTTGACGGAATAAAAAAACTGAATGAAGAGGGAGCCACCATAATATACACCTCCCACTACATGGAAGAGGTTGAGCAGCTTTGCAGCAGGATTATGATCATGGATAAGGGCAAGGTAATCGCCATGGGCAGCAAGGATGAGCTTAAAGCGATGATAAAGCTGGGAGAGACAATTTCAGTTGAGATATTCGAACTGGAAAACAATAAGATAAATGAAATAAAGCAGCTCCCCAACATTAATAGTTTGGAATACAATAATAGAGTTCTTTCAATCAAATACAATAAGGGAAAACACAACCTTACCACCCTTCTGGACTATTTTAAAGATAACAATATGTCCTTCGGGAGGGTATACTCTGAAATGCCGACACTTAATGATGTCTTCCTCGAAATAACAGGGAAGGATCTCCGAGACTGAGGAGGGGGGACGTATAATGTTTATTAATATATTTTTTAACAGATTGAAATGTATAGTACGTGATAAGTCATTAGTGTTCTGGACATTAATATTTCCGTTGATTCTAGCCACCTTTTTCAATATGGCATTTTCCAACCTTACTAAATCGGAGAACTTTAATGTTGTAAATATAGCAGTGGTAAACGATGAACAGTACCAAAAAAATAAAGAATTCAGAGATTTTATTGAACAGCATTCCGGAGGGATTGCCGACAATAACAGCGGTAAACAGCTTTTTAACGCAAAAGTGGTATCAAAAGAGCAAGCTGAAAAAATGCTTGACGACAACGAGGTTGAGGGATATATCACCTATGGCAATCCTATTGGTCTTACAGTAAAGAAGTCCGGGTTTGATCAAACAATCATTAAAGAAATTTTCGATCAATACAGCCAGACTGGAAATACGGTCTTCAGTATTTTAAAACAGAACCCTACAGCTCTTCAAAACGGGCTTGCAGAAGATTTGCAAAGCAATTCCGTGTTTACAAGAGAAGTTCAGATTGGAACACAGGATAAACCTGATA
Organism: Bacillota bacterium; assembly: GCA_023412635.1. GTDB lineage: Bacteria > Bacillota > Clostridia > Acetivibrionales > DSM-1351 > Ruminiclostridium. Next base: position 4,189 of record JAEYNI010000288.1, on the reverse strand, counting down.
TCACAGTAAATTATTTTTATACCTTAATAGCCATGGCCTGCTTTTACGGTGCCTTCTTTGGACTAAAAGAGGTAACCGACACTCAGGCTAATTTATCAAAAAGAGCTGCAAGACTCAATGTTGCTCCGGTGCATAAGTTAAAAGTTCTGACTGCAGGAATGCTGGCGGGTCTGTTAATTTCTTTTACTGAAATTATACTTTTGATGATCTATCTTATTTTTGGACTAAAAATAGATTTCGGAAATCAAACGGCGTTAATATTACTGACCTGTTTTATAGGATGTGCATGCGGAATAAGCTTTGGAGCCTTAATTAGCGTAATAAATAAAAAGGGAGAGGGATTAAAGACAGCTATCCTTATTGTTTCTACCATGACGGCCTCGTTTCTGTCAGGAATGATGTTTGACAAGATGAAATACATTGTTCAGAAACATGTTCCGATACTGGCATATATTAACCCGGTGTCGCTGGTAACAGATGCGTTCTATGCATTATACTACTATGACACACACACAAGATTTTTCGTTAATATAGGTTTGCTGAGCGGATTTACTGTCTTGTTCTGCCTTGTAACCTATTTGGTAATGAGGAGGCAGAGATATGATTATATTTAAAACATATTTTAGAATAATAAAGAAACAAAGCTTGCAGTTATCAATATATGTAGTAGTATTTCTGGCCCTCGCCATACTTTTTACTTATATGGGCAATGACAATAATGTAGATACCTTTACCCAATCCAAAGCAAAGGTGGCTTTTATAAATGAAGGCCAGGATACTGTATTAACAGAAGGACTTAAGGATTATCTGGCAGACCATTCAGTTTTTGTTGAGCTTGACAATAACACCGAGGATTTGCAGGATGCACTGTTTTTCAGAGAGGTTGAGTATATAGCAAAAATACCTGCCGGCTTTACAGAAGACTTTATGTCAGGAAAAACGGTAACTTTAGACAAGACCGTTGTTTCAGGCTCCGTAAGTGGTATTTATACAGATATACTTATAAACAAATACCTGAATTCTGCGGATCTTTATGTTAAAAACCTGAAAAATATATCACAGGAAGAGTTGGTCAAAAATATCAAGAAGGACCTGGATATTGAAACAGATGTAAAATTGAAGACATCGGAAGGAAAAGTTGAAGAAACCAGTTCACTGGAGTACTTTTATAACTATTCTCCTTATGTATTACTTAACATCATCATTCTTGGTGTCAGTTCAATTATGATGGTATTCAATAACATAAAGCTGAGGAGACGGAATCTATGCTCTCCTGTAAGTAATACCTCTTTTAACATGCAAATTTTACTTGGAAACATTGTCTACTCATTAGCTTGCTGGACAATACTGATTATATTAAGTGTTATTCTTTACAGGGATGAAATATTTAAGCTGAATACTTTATATTTCTGCATAAACTCATTGATTTTAACAATAACCATCCTTAGCATCAGCTTTCTGGTCGGAATACTTATTAAGAACAGAAACGCTCAATCGGGTATTTCCAACGTACTGTCTCTTGGAATGTGTTTTTTGACAGGTGTATTTGTACCACAGGAACTGCTGGGTGAAAATGTTCTCGCTATTGCAAAGTTTTTACCAACCTACTGGTATATTAAAGCTAACAAAGCCATAGGTGATTTGACAGTATTCAATTTGGACAATTTAAGTTCTATAGTATCCTATATGCTGATAGAGCTTGGCTTTGCGGCAGCGATAATTTCAGTAACCCTTGTACTTAGCAAAAGGAAACAACTAAAAGGAATCTGATAGAGACTTGAACAATCACATTTTACTTAAGCATCCAGTTGTTTTTTCTCGATACTCGGTAGCTGAGAGTCCGTAATATTTTTTAAACATTCTCCCGAAATGGGAGGGGTCATTAAACCCTGTACGGCCGATGATTTCAGCTACCGGAAGAGTTGTATCTCTAAGCAGCTGTGCTGACAGGCAGGCTCTGTATTTTATCAGAAAATTCATAACAGACATTCCTGTTACATCATTAAATAGCTTGTTTAAAGAGGTCCTGTTAATATGGAATTTCTCAGTCAGGTCCTCTATAGTTATTTTTTTAGAATAGTTGGAATAGAGGTATAACAGTATGTCTCTAATACCACTTTGCTCCCTGTTGATTTCTATACTGTAGTTTGCCTCCGGTGTTGAAGCAAGCCTCTGTATGAGAAAAAGCAGTTCTATCAGATAACTTCGGGATCTGCAGGGCCAATAATTATCTCTCTGTACATCAAGCTCAAGCCTTATACAATCGAATAAAGCCTTTACCTGTTTACAGGTTCCAGGGCCAATATTAAGCTGTCCCCTGAAGGTACTATTTCGGTCTATAAATACTTCGAGCCAGAACAAATCTTGATTTTCAGTAGCAGATAAACCCTCAGGATTTCTTATTCTATTAAAGCTAAAGGCGTTGTTTATAATGTTTGGATGAAACCAGACGGTCAGTGCTTTAAGCTTACTGTGGCTCTCAAGAAAATAGTGTTCATTTTCATTGAAGCAAAAAAGTGCAGGACTTACAAAAATCAGTCGTTTACCTTCAATGTTCAAAATACCAGAGCCTTCTTCCGCAAAAACTATTTTAAATCGCTCCCCATAGCCTAAATCAGAGTTAAGCAAATCGTCTTCCTTAAGGAAAACCTTCAAGCCGTAATTTGGAAAATATTTTTTGCCTACAGTTTCCAGAGATATCATTGTTTTTGACCCCCGAAGAGAAATACTCGATAAATATTATTTTTATGGTATTATTATACAATTAAAACATCTTAATTTAAATATAAACATACCCTTCGAAAGATATTGCTTCCATCGAGGGGTATGTTATCAATTTTGGATTTTAAATTAAACAACGTGTTATAAGAGAGGAGGAGTATTTATTAAGCGTGAAGTATTTTCAGCACTTCACATAATTTAAGACCAAAAGCTTGAGAGGCATCAGGGTTTCTTCCTGTAACAATGTTTCCTGAAACCACTACTTCTTCATTAACATAGTTTGCACCATACTTTGTAAGTTCCTTGATTCCGTCATCAAAAGGAAACATGGTGGCGTTCTTGTCCTTTAAAAGTCCTGCCTTTGATAAAGTAGGTGGAGCTGCACAAATAGCAGCAATGATTTTATTGTTTTTGTCTGCGTCCTGTAATAACTTTCTCAACGAGGTGTCATCCCAGAGAGAACCTATTACTCCTACTCCTCCGACGACCACGATAGCATCGTAGTCAGATGCCTTTGCATCAGATATTGTAATATCGGGTTTAACTCTTGAACCATTGGAGCCGGTAGCTGTATCTGTAGTTGTGCTTGCTACGGTAATTTTTGCTCCGTTTACCTCCAGGATTGTTTTAGGATCAAAGAATTCAACATCCTCAAAATCCTTCTGGGCTATAACCATAAGAACTTTTTTCTCAAACTTTCTTATTCCAAGTACATCACAAAGCTTTAACCCAAAAGCCTTCGATGCGTCAGGATTTCTTCCAGTAACAATATTATCCGACACCACAGTCTCCTCATTAACATAAATTGCACCATGTGCTGTAAGTTCTTTTATTCCATCCTCCCAGGGGAACATTGTAGCTTTTTTGTCTTTTAATAATCCTGCTTTTGATAGTGTTGGAGGTGCAGCACATATGGCACCGATTATTTTTTTCTGCTTATCGGCCTCCTGAAGCAGAGTACGAAGCTCAGGATTATCCCATAAGGTACCGATAACTCCTGTTCCTCCTACAACCACAATGGCATCATAATCAGATACCTTAGCCTGTGATATTAATAAATCTGTCTTAATGACTCTTCCCTGCGCTCCAACAGCTGAAGCCTCTGTACTTGCAATACTAACTTTAGCACCATTGGTTTCAAGTATTGCCTTTGGGGTAAAGAGTTCAACGTCCTCGTAGTCCTTTGGTGCAATAACCATCAAAACCTTTTTGGCGGGGGCAGACTTCTTGGTCTCTGCTGCCGGTTGCGCCCAAGAGGGTACAAACATGGTAATCAATACCGATATAATAATAAGCAAGCCAATACTATTTTTCATTTTTCTTTTCATATGAAGCTCCTCATCAAGTTTTTTGCTGCTCAACACGTGTATCATGCATGTATATTCTATCAAGAGAGTGGCATGTAAAGAAGTGATAATCATCAGAGTTTAAATGCGTATTGTCAATAATTTAATTTGGACTTGCTATA
>JAEYNI010000107.1 GCA_023412635.1 Bacillota bacterium | reverse complement strand
TTAAGAGACAGTATATGCCAGGACTTGAAACAGGTAAAGCTGATCCTGCAGTAGCACTTCCTAAGTTCACTGAAAAGCTTAAGGCTGCTGGTTTGGATGATGTTCTTGCAGAAATGCAGAAACAGGTTGATGAATTTGTAGCTAAGAAATAGTAAAAAAAATGTCGTAAATTATCTGGCTTGACTTTGATAATTAACTAGTTGTAAAATAGGGCTAGCGCTTAGTATAGCGTTAGCCCTATTTTAAAATACAGACATCAGGTTAAGTCCAATTAGGTGAATTGAATGAAAAGTGAAGAGATTGCAAAGATTGCTGGAGTATCAAGAAGTACAGTGTCGAGAGTAATAAACAACTATTCTAACGTACCGGAAGATACTAAGAAAAAGGTCCTTGAAGTAATTTCTAAATATAATTACCAACCAAATACATGTGCAAGAGTACTGGCCGGAAAAACAAATGATACTATAGGTTTGTTTATCGTAAGTATTGCGGATACCGAAAACCCGAATAGATTGTACAACAACAATTATTTTACCCAGTTTGTTGATGCCACTGTAGAATGTGCCAATGCCAGGGGATACTATGTCCTTGTAAATATCATATACTGTGAGAATGATTATAACAAGGTCAGTGAAGTATTTATGCAGAAGAGAATAGACGGTGGAATCGTAATCGGTACCGAGCGTGAAGCCGAGGCTTTGATAAATGTATCAAAAAAAGGATATCCTGTAGCCTTGATAGACTACGATGCCGAAGAAATTAAGAAAAATAAGTCTGATAATGATAATTTGATTGTAATAGGCTCAAATGATTATGATGGAGCTGTTTCAGCAGTTGAATATCTTATTGAACTAGGACATAAAGATATAGGAATGCTGGCCGGAAGAATATCTACATATTCAGGAAGGCAAAGGTACGAAGCATTTTTTGATACCATGAAAAAGCATGGTTTAGATGTAAATGAAGAGTTTGTATTACATGGGGATTTCTTAAAATCAAAAACAGCAAATGAAGTAAATAAACTTATAAAAAAAGGCAAACTTCCCAGTGCTATATTCTCGTCAAATGACGACATGGCAATAACTGCTATGGATTTATTTAAGGAGAATAACATAAAAGTACCGGAAGATATTTCAATAATAGGATTTGATAACATACCTCTTTCCTCATTGATCAGGCCTGCACTGTCTACCGTATCAACACCAGTTTATGATATAGTTGATAAAGCTGTGACTGAGCTGATTTCCAAGATAAAGAGAAACAAAAGAGGTTTTACCAGCTATAGATATGATACAAAAATAATTATGCGTGAAACTTGTTCAAGGAAATAAGAGTACTTGAAAGAGTACTTATTTGTTATATAATATATATTTATTTATTTTATTTGAGAGGAGCCAAAAAATATGAAATACGGATTTTTTGACGATCAAAATCGGGAATATGTAATAACTACACCAAAAACCCCTTATCCATGGATTAATTACCTGGGAACACAAGAATTTTTTTCTTTGATTTCAAACACCGCAGGTGGTTATTGTTTTTATAAGGACGCGCGTTTACGCAGAATAACAAGGTACAGATACAACAACGTACCAATTGATATGGGCGGAAGATACTTCTATATCAACGATAATGGTTCATTATGGTCACCCGGATGGTCTCCGGTTAAGGCTGATCTGGACAGCTATGAATGCCGACATGGCTTAGGTTACACAAAGATCACCGGAAGCAAGAACGGAATAAGTACTGAAGTACTATTCTTTGTTCCATTGAATTTTAACGGTGAAGTACATAGAGTGAGAGTTAAAAATACAACTTCAGAAAATAAAACCTTAAAGTTATTCTCATGCATTGAATTCTGTTTGTGGAATGCTTACGATGACATGACAAATTACCAAAGAAATTTCAGCACAGGTGAAGTAGAGGTTGAAAAGTCGGTAATTTACCACAAAACCGAATATAAGGAAAGAAGAAATCACTATTCTTTTTATTCAGTAAACGCGAGTTTAACAGGCTTCGATACTGATAGAGATACGTTTGTAGGTTTATACAACGGTTTTGAGGCTCCGGATGTACCTACGAGCGGCGAACCTAAGAATACAATTGCTGACGGCTGGGGACCAATGGCTTCACATTGTATTACAGTTGAATTGAAGCCCGGAGAAGAAAAAGAGTATGATTTTATACTTGGTTATGTTGAGAATGACGAAGACGACAAATGGGAAAGCAAGGGTGTCATAAATAAGAAAAAGGCCTACGCAATGATTGAGGAGAAGGGTAGCCCTGCAGGTGTTCAGGCGGCCTTTGAAGAACTTCAGAATTACTGGAGTCAGCTGTTTACCCAATACAGACTCGAACATAAGGATGATAAGCTATCAAGAATGGTTAATATCTGGAACCAGTATCAATGTATGGTTACTTTCAATATGTCCAGAAGTGCTTCTTACTTTGAGACAGGTATTGGAAGAGGAATGGGCTTCAGAGATTCAAATCAGGATATACTTGGTTTTGTTCATCAGATACCAGACCGGGCAAGGGAAAGAATACTTGACATTGCTGCTACTCAGTTTGAGACAGGCGGAGCATACCACCAATATCAGCCTTTAACCAAGAAGGGTAATAATGAAATAGGTGGTAACTTTAACGATGATCCGTTATGGTTGATTGCATCAGTCGCTGCATACATAAAAGAAACGGGTGATATGGGTATCTTAGAAGAGATGGTGCCATATGACAATGATGAATCCAAGGCAGCATCATTGTTTGATCACCTGAAGCGTTCCTTCTATCATGTAGTAAATAATCTTGGACCTCACGGACTGCCCTTGATAGGACGAGCGGACTGGAATGACTGTCTAAACCTGAACTGTTTCTCCAATGTGCCGGGTGAATCCTTCCAGACTACTACAAGTAAGGATGGTAAGGTAGCTGAATCAGTATTTATAGCAGGTATGTTTGTATTCTATGGACCTGAATATGTAAAACTTTGTCAACTGAATGGACTAGAAGATGAAGCTAAGGCAGCTCAGGCACATGTTGACAAGATGTCAAAGACAGTATTGGAACATGGATGGGACGGAGAATGGTTCATCCGTGCATATGACGACTTCGGCAGAAAGATTGGAAGTAAGGAAAACGAAGAGGGTAAAATATTTATTGAATCCCAAGGCTTCTGTACCATGGCGGGAATCGGTCTTGAAACCGGTCATGTGGAAAAGGCGCTTGATTCAGCTAAAAAATATCTGGACAGCGATCATGGAATGGTACTTCAAAATCCTGCCTTCACCAAATATTACATTGAAATGGGAGAAATCTCAACTTATCCTGCGGGTTATAAGGAAAATGCGGGAATTTTCTGCCATAACAATCCTTGGGTAGCTTGTGGTGAAACCATAATTGGTAGAGGAGACAGAGCTTTTGAAATATATTCAAAAATTGCTCCTGCCTATACCGAGCATATCAGTGATATACACAAGATGGAGCCATATGTTTACTCCCAGATGATAGCCGGTAAAGATGCAAAGAGACACGGAGAAGCTAAAAACTCCTGGTTGACCGGAACAGCAGCGTGGAACTTTGTAGCTATTTCTCAATTCATTCTGGGTATCAAGCCTGATTATAATGGACTCATGATTGATCCTTGTATTCCACAGGCTTGGGATGGTTATAAGGTTAGCAGAAGGTTCAGAAATGCAACCTATGAAATATCCATCACCAACCCGAACCATGTTTCAAAGGGCGTTAAGCAGCTGGTAGTTGATGGTAAGGTAATTGAGGGAAATATAGTACCTGTATTCAATGATGGTAAGACTCATGAAGTTAAGGTTGTTATGGGTTAATAAAACAATATGTAAGTAGCGTAATTAATACAAATATAATAGTGAAAATGTAACAGTGAAATGTAATAGAAAATGTAATATTTAATAGTTGTTGTAGCCCTATTACGTCGGACTGAATTTGTTTAATTAATTAGGAATTAAGAACTAAGAAAGCCCCGCTAACCGTGATATATACTCGGCAGCGGGGCTTTTGACACACGTTACTGGCTTCATAGCGGTAGTTGTATAATAAATTCAGATCCCTGTCCAGGTTGGCTTACTACCCTTATATCCCCACTGTATAGATTTACTATATGTTTTACAATGGAAAGCCCCAAGCCGGTTCCACCCATATTTCGTGAGCGTCCCTTATCGACACGGTAAAATCGTTCAAAAATTCTGGAGTGGTGCTGCTCAGAAATTCCTATACCAGTATCTTTAACAGATATTACAGTTTTCCCGTTGGTTTTGACTGCTTTAATATACACAGAGCCATTCTCAACATTATATTTTATCGCATTATCAACCAGATTGATAAGCATTTGTTTTATTCTGTTCTTATTTACTAACAAAGGTATATGTGCGTCAGCTTCTACTTCAAGTCGAATGCCCTTTTTTTGTGCAGAAGAATCAAGTATAAGTATTACTTCTCCTATAATTTCAGTAAGGTTGTTTTCCATAACATTTTCATCATTTCTCGTACCTTCAATTTCTGACAGCTGAAGAATGTCGTTAATCAACATGTGAAGGCGTTCAGCTTCAATGTCTATGATTTCCAAAAATTTTACTGCTACTGCGGTATCTTCAATAGCACCATTTCTGAGGGTTTCCACAAAACCTCTTATTGATGTAAGAGGTGTCTTAAGCTCATGGGTTACATTTGATACAAATTCAGTTCTGATCTGCTCAAGTTTTCTGACTGAGGTAACATCATGAAGAGTGATTACTCCACCTGAGTTTATACATTTAACAGAATCAATGTTTTTAATGGGGTTGGTATAGACCCTGTATATTTTATCAGAGCTTGAGGAGGGTGCAAACATCACTATTTCATCAGTCAGTGAACTATTATTCTTAATTGTATCAATCAGTAAAGAGTTTACCTTAGAATTTCTTGTGATCTGAATGAGGCTTTTACCAATAATACCTGGGCCGTGTTTAACACCGAATATTTCACAGGCAATAGTATTTATAAGTAGTATCTTATAGTCCGAATCTATAGCTATTATCCCATCGTGCATACTGTTAATTACAGTATCCACCCTTAAATTCTTATCCATAATTCCCGACAAGGTCTCTTCCAGTTTATCGGCCATTTCATTAAAGGTGTGCGCTAATTGCCCGATTTCGTCCTTGTAAGTGGTATTTACTCTTTTTTTATAATTACCGCCTGCAATTTCCTTTGATGTACTGATTAACTGTCTGATAGGGTCGGTTATTACCTTTGATAGGTTGACAGAGATAAATATAGTAAATAGCAATCCCACAAGTATTCCTATTATAGTATAAAAGAAAAAAGCCTTGTTTATGGAGTCCAGCTGATATAAAGGTATTGATACTCGGACAATTATATCATATTCTTCAATTGGTAGCGCTACGTAGAGATATGTAACTTCCATGGTTTCACTGAAACGCTGGTCCATTCCGAGATTACCTTCAATTGCCTCTTTAACTTCCTTTCGATTCAGGTGGTTCTGCATTCCTTGAGGGGAGGAATCAGATTCACCAAGAACTTTACCCTGATAATTGATGATGGTTATTCTTGTTAAAATGGTGAAATTATCATCTTTTGTAGGCTTATTGTTAAGTAATTCTGCATATGACTTTGCAATTTGGTCATAATTAATTTCTTTGTTTTGTGATGCTTCCAGTCGTATTTGATGCGCCAAAAGAACAGCAGTGTTTTCAATGCTGTTCTGAACTTCATACCTATAAAAATATCTTGCCAGGAACGATGTGAATATTCCCGTTATTGTGATTGCAATAATAATCAGAAAAATTGTGTACTTAACAATTTTGTACTTCAATAACAGCACCTCCGGGGGAGAGCATATAGTCTATTTTTGACTGGTATTTGGTGTTTTATCTGTAAATCTATAACCTATGCCTCTTATGGTTTCAATAAAGGTAGGATTTTCATCATTGTCTTCTATTTTTTGTCTTAGATATCTTATATGAACATCTACCGTCCTTGTTTCACCATAATAGTCAAAACCCCATATTTTGTCAAGAAGATGTTCCCGTGAAAGTACTTTTCCTTTATTAATAACCAGCATTTTTAAGAGTTCAAAT
>JAEYNI010000083.1 GCA_023412635.1 Bacillota bacterium | reverse complement strand
AAACTCATAATTTTTATGAAAAGCATGGCGGAAAAACCATTATTATTGCGAGGTTTATTCCCATTATAAGAACTTTTGCCCCGTTTGTTGCGGGAATGGGTTCAATGAGTTACCCAAAATTCATAAGCTATAATATTATCGGCGGAATATCATGGGTTGCAATATTCTCCTTCGGTGGCTTCTTCTTCGGAAACATGCCTATTGTTGAGAACAATTTCAGTCTAGTGATAATTGCCATAATATTCATTTCTCTTGTACCTGGTGTAATTACGTATTTAAAGGAAAGAAAATCAACACCTGCTGAATAGCTGGTAAAAACAAAAATGATTAAAATACAAGAGTTCCGGTTTGCTGATAACATTTGTATAATGTATGGCAGCCGGTTTTTTGATTGTCTAATTTTATTGTGCAAAAATGAGTATTGGAACGCGCACGGATAAAGGCGTAAATTAATATCATAAAAGTTCACCTAAAGTTCACAATTTTTATTTATAATTTATTAAAGAAATGAAAAATTATGCAATAATTGAAGAATTCCTTGGCGTAAATACACGCCTGTTTCCAATCAGAGTGTTAAAGGAGGCTGTAGCTTTGGCTAAAATATTGATTGCCGATGATGAAGAAAGAATGAGAAGACTGGTATCAGACTTTCTGAAAAGACAGGGATATGCCGTTGTTCAAGCTGAGAATGGACAGCAGGCTATTGATATATTCAATATAACGGGAGATACTCTGGATCTGATAATTCTGGATGTAATGATGCCAGGTCTGGATGGCTGGGAGGTTCTGAGGCATATACGCCGTCATTCTAAACTTCCTGTTATAATGCTTACTGCCAAAAGTACCGAAGCTGACGAATTGTTCGGTTTCGGGCTGGGTGCTGACGAGTATATTACTAAGCCCTTCAGTCCGATGATACTTATTGCAAGAGTACAGGCAGTACTGAAGAGATTTAATCTGATGATAAGTGAGAAAAAGAACTACAGCGGACTTGAAATAGATCAGTCAGCTCATACTGTCATTTGTGACGGAGAAGAGGTTGAACTGACCCCAAAGGAATTTCAACTGCTGGTATACCTTTGTGACAATGTTGGAATAGCCCTATCCAGGGATAAAATATTGAATTCAGTTTGGGATTATGAATATTTCGGAGATGCCAGAACGGTGGATACCCATATAAAAAAGCTCAGGCTGAAGCTGGGCAAAAAGGGCGATTACATACAAACTATAAGGGGACTGGGCTATAAATTCGAGGTGTCGAAATGAGAATATCCTTGAAAACAAAACTTTTTTCAGCTTTTTTCAGTCTGATTATCATCTTTGTGACTATTTCGCTTATTCTAAGCAGTACTCTGTTGGAAAAGTACTATTACAGCAAAAAAGAAGATGCAATGCTCCAAACCTTTGATTCCATTAGGGAGGATTATGAAGCTGACCCTGACAATGTATTAATAGATTTGGAGAAAATTGAGAACCTAAGGGGTATAGGTTTAATTATCTATGACAAGGATTTTAACGTACTTTACCAATCTAGACAGAGGGTTATGAGTACTGGTGCCAGAAAATTCAGATTTGAACCAAATGAACCGATTCCTGACTGGACGCACATAGAAAGCAGGTTTTCAAAGGTGACTCAGGACAAACCGATAATAGAAAAGCGATTTGACAAGAGAATGGAGTCCAGCTTCGTATCACTGTACGGAAAGATTGATGAAAATGTATTTGTGTATTTGGGAACGCCTGTTGCCGCAATTCAGGAGAGTGCCAAAATTGCTGTAAGATTCTATGTGTTTACAGGTATATTTATGGTTATTTTCGGAGGTATTTTTATTTATCTCTTATCCTTAAGACTAACAAAGCCTATTATTAAGCTTAATGGAATTGCAAAAAAGATGGCAGTTCTTGACTTTCAGGAGAAATTTGACGGTAAGGTCAGAGATGAAATCGGAACCCTGGGGGAAAGTATAAACTCTCTTTCGACTCAACTGGAACAATCTATCGGGGAACTCACCTCTGCCAATTACAAGTTGATGCAGGATATTGAAAGAGAAAGAAAAATCGATGAAATGAGAAAGGTATTTATAAGTAATGTATCACATGAATTAAAAACTCCAATAGCATTGGTTCAGGGTTATGCTGAAGGACTGAAGCTTAATATAATTGATGATGAGGAAAATAAGAATTACTATTGCGAAGTAATAATAGACGAAGCAAACAAAATGAATAATATGGTTAGAAAGTTGCTTGAATTATCAGAGTTGGAGTTTAACAGCATTATGCTGGACAAGGAGGAATTCTGTTTATGTGAACTAATAAGAAACCTGTTGAAGAAAAATTCTCTGCTATTTTCCGAAAAGGAAGCCAAAGTTAATTTAAATGATAACGGTCAGGAGTGTATCCGTATCTGTGCAGACTATTATTTTACCGAACAGGTACTTATGAATTATCTGAACAATGCTTTAAATCATTTGAATTACAAGAAGCAAATTGATATAAATGTTGAGATTTCCGGAAAAAAAGTCCGGGTTGGTGTATATAACTCCGGCGAAAGAATACCTGAGGAAGCACTGGAGAATATCTGGCAGAGTTTCTACAAGGTGGACAAAGCCAGGACTCGGGCATATGGCGGAACAGGTCTGGGATTGTCTATAGTTAAGGCTATTCAAAAAGCTCATAATAATGCTTACGGAGTAGAAAATAAACCCGGCGGTGTACTCTTTTGGTTTGAATGTGATTTGGCTTGACAGGATTAAATTGGATAACGAAATTTACAAAATGTACACAATATTTTCACAATAGATGAGAATGATATTGTTGGAAGGAGGTGATAGTATGAAAAAGCTTATACTAATACTAATTACTATCGCTTTTATAATTTCAATGGTGTCTTTCAATATTTTTGCAGCCCCTGAGACAGGCTCTCAACCTGACAACAATATTGAACACAAAGAGAAATGTGAAGATTGTCACAAAGACCCTTTAAAAAGGCTCGAAGAGAGAAAGCAGGAAATTCAGAAAGATCTAAAGGAAGGTAAGATACAAAAGGAAAAGGCTGACGAATTAACAAAGAAAATTGACGAACGAATAGAAAAAATCAAGAAGTTCAACAGTCTAACCCTACCTGAAAAGAAGGAGCATCTCTCAAAAAATTTCAACTCACGCTTGGAACAGCAAATTAAGGATGGAAGGATTACAAAAGAAGAGGGAGAAAATCTGCTGGCCGATTTTAACAAACAGCTCGAAAGCTGGGATGGTAAGCAACCTCCGAAGTTTATTCATAATCTTAAGAAACACAAGGATTGAGCTTCTATAATAAATAAAAGGCACGTATGTAAACTTGAGCGGTTTCATACGTGTCCTTTACATTTTCCTGCATAACCCCTTTTATATATTTTCATGTAACTTGATATATTTCATTACTATTTTGTGGCTGCTATGTCGGCTCATTGAGGTTAATATGCAGACCGTATTTCCTTTTAGCAATAAGCTTGCGGGGTTGTATGGCTGAAACTATAACAGTTAACAGTATTATTGCACAGCCTATATACGAAGTAATACCTGTGAAACGTTCTCCCAGGAGAACTGCTCCCAAAAGGGCAGTGATTACTGGCTCAAAAGCGTATATTATTGTAGCGCTTTCAGGTCGAACATATTTAATTGCCGAGCTTTGAAATAATGAGGTAAAAATTGTAACCGCTGAATTTAACCCGATCAGCAGGAAAAACATCGGATTTAGTATATTGCCGAAGCTTATACTGCCGGTCTCAAAGACGAGCGCCAGTACAAAAAACATCAAAAGATTAGTTAAATGCTGAATAAAAGTAAACTGTACAGGGTTGATCAAATGTGAAAATTTATTCTGCAGTGCAATAAACAGGGAAAAGAATAAGGCGTTACACAGGGCAAATATATCACCGGTGTTAATATTAAAGCCTTTTCCTGCACACGTAATAAGATATATGCCCACAATAGCCGAAACTGCCAGAAGGATAGTCCTGGCTGTCGGATGTTTTTTCTCCAGGATAGTCATAATAACAGGTGTTATTACAATGGAAAGCTGAACAATAAATGCGGTATTGGACCCGGAAGTCCTTTTCAGTGCCAGCATGCAAAAAGTATTGCTAACAACTGATACGAGACTGATTAGAGCACTTGTTATTATAACTTTTTTACTGAAGTTGTTGAGCTGCTTTCTGAAAATAACAAAGGTTGCAGCCAGGCTAATGGCAGCACAGATAGACAATATAGAAAATGAGGGCAGGAAGCTCAACAGCATTTTAGACCATATGTACGATGAACCCCAGAATATAGCGTTTAGTAGTAGAAAGAACTGAGCATTTTTTATAGTTATGATTCTCATGGCTGCCTCCGATTAATTACTTTACATAAATATTATATTCTAAGATTTCGCAAAGATTATTGCATATAATGTTAAAAAATATGCAAAAGCTGCTATTTAATCATTTACTATAAATAAAACATATACTAGAATAAAGAAGTAGATATTTGAGTACTCAATTAACACTACTAAATGTCATCGTGACCAGGGAGTAGCGAATTATAGAGAAATGAATGTGGGGGCGTAAATGGAACAGGGTATAAAGAGGGGTTATCTGAATAATGATTTTAAGTTTTTTCATTTAAGAGATAAAAATAATATTCAGTTTGAACACCATTATCATGACTTTAATA
>JAEYNI010000013.1 GCA_023412635.1 Bacillota bacterium | reverse complement strand
AAACCCCCGAGTTTATAGATCAGATAAAAGCATTAAAACCAGACCTCCTAATCACTGCTGCCTATGGGAAAATACTTACCAAGGAGCTTCTTGAAGTACCGGTATATGGATGTATAAATGTTCACGGCTCACTGTTACCGGCATACAGAGGAGCTGCACCTATAAACTGGGCGGTAATAAAAGGTGAGAAAAAAACCGGAATAACTACCATGTATACTGATGTTGGAATTGATACCGGTGATATGCTCCTTAAAAAAGAACTTGAAATAGGGCCTGATATGACAGTAGGTGAGCTACATGACAAAATGGCTGTTCTTGGAGCAGAAGTCTTAATGGAGTCATTAACAGCACTAAAAAACGGTACACTTCAAAGAATCCCCCAGGAGGACTCACAATCCTCCTACGCGCCTATGATGAACAAGGAACTGGGTCATATAGATTGGAATAAAAGCGCTGGGGAGATACACAATCTTGTAAGAGGGACAGACCCATGGCCGGGAGCCTATACCTTCCTTCTAGGCAATAGAATGAGAGTATGGAAAACCTCGTTGGTGCCTGGAAAGTCCGATGCCGAAGATGATAACGGGAAAATACTTAAAGTGGATGATGAAGGTATTCTGGTAAAATGCCCGGATGGAAACCTTTTGATTAAGGAAGTACAATTTGACTCTTCAAAGAGGATGAGTGTTGGTGACTATATAAGAGGACATGAGATAAACGCAGGTGAAACCCTTGGAAAGTAACATTAAGATTTTTGTAAGGACAACAATAATAATACTTACAGTATTAACCTCACTGCTAATAGTGTTAAGTGTGGTTTATACCTATGCTTCATTACGAGCCTATAATGTTGTATTAATAGCTATTATTACAGCGATTGGGATAAGTCTGTTGATGCTGTCGGTAATGAGTTTGTCTATTATTTATACCTACAGAAATAAAAAAGCAAAAGGATTTATGCTGCGGATAACTCGAGCCGGTATGCAGGTAATACTGCCACTGGCCCTTTTATTTGCAAAATCCAATAGTAATTTTAAAAAGAGTATAAGATTGTTTTATATAGAATTGAATAATATTATTGTAGAGTCTGATAATATAAAATATAAGACAGAAGAAATAATGCTTCTTTTGCCCCACTGTCTTCAAAATTGTGAATGCAGTTTAAAGGTAACCAGCAATCCTGAAGCATGTAAGAGATGTGGAAGGTGTAAAATTGGTCAACTATTGGACTATACAAAAAAAAGAAATATCAGTATGTTTATAGCCACAGGTGGTACAGTTGCAAGGGAAATAATAAGGCAAAATAATCCCAAGCTTATAGTTTCTGTTGCGTGTGAAAGGGATCTTATGAGCGGTATACTGGATGTTAAAGGAATACCTGTTATGGGAGTTACCAATAAGCAGCCAAATGGTCCATGCATCGATACGGATGTAGATATTTCGGCTATAGAGAAGAAAGTGGAACAGCTAACAAAATAGATTGTGCCTTATCGATGCTATTTGTTTTGCTGCCATGCAGCGGAGGGAGATAGATTACAATGGGATTTTTTTATATGGATCAATATTACATTATATTGGTTGTTCCAGCAGTTATTATATCCATAATAGCGTCGTTCCGTGTGAAAGGAACCTTCAATAAATACAGAGAAGTAGGAAACTCGAAAAACATGACTGGGGCAGAGGTGGCAAGATATCTGCTTCAGGTGAATGGAATTTATGATGTTCGCGTTTCCCGGGTATCCGGGGAATTAACCGATCACTACGATCCTCGAAAGAAGGAACTGCGTTTATCGGATTCAACGTATTCAAGTATATCTGTAGCTGCTGTCGGTGTCGCGGCCCATGAAACTGGACATGCTATACAGCACAATGTAAGCTATGGACCGTTGGCCTTGAGAAGTTATCTGGTGCCGGTCGCCAATCTGGGTTCCCAGGCCGGGCCTACTTTGGCCATACTTGGATTGGTAATGAGTTGGTCTGTACTGATAAATATCGGATTATTGCTTTTTGCTGCGGCAATACTCTTCTACCTTATTACTTTACCGGTAGAATTCAATGCCAGTAGAAGAGCCATTGAGAGTCTGGATAAACATAATATTTTGATAGGTAATGAATTAAGTGCAGCAAAGAAGGTACTCAGTGCCGCCGCTTTAACATATGTGGCATCTGCCCTTGTAGCCATTGCTAACTTCCTCAGGCTACTGCTGCTTGCAGGGAACCGGAGAAACAGAGATTAAGTTAGTGTAGGCAAAAAAATGTACAAAATTTTAAATAAGACAGTTTAACCTTCACATAAAAACTGGAGAAGGGTTAAAAGAAATTTATATAATCGAGGAGGTACCGGGCCCATGCCATTTCTATCAAGGAGATACGTATTTTCTTGAAGTTTTTGTGCGAAATGCTGGGCATGGGCATAGACATGGCACTTGATTTAGCAAGAGAAACAGCCTTAAAAATTTTATATGATGTAAACGAGAATTCGGCTTATTCAAACATAGCAGTAAATAAATATCTAGAAAGCGGAGAACTCAGGGAAATTGACAGGGCTTTTGCTACTGAGCTGGCGTATGGAACTGTCAAGTGGCTTATTGAGATTGACTATTTAATAGACAAGTTCTCCAGTGTGAAATTAAGAAAATTATCGCCCTGGATAAGGAATATTCTAAGGTTGGGCATATATCAGATACTTCATACCGATAAGATACCTGTATCAGCAGCCTGTAATACTAGTGTCGACCTGGCAAAAAGGTATGGCCATCAGGCTTCAAGCCGATTTGTCAATGCTGTTTTAAGAAATATAGCAAGAAGCAGCGGAAGCATACCTTATCCGGAGAAAAATGATATTGCACTTTACTTGAGTATCGTGTATTCTCACCCGAAAGAGCTGGTTGAAGGCTGGTTGAAGCTATTTGGAGCAGAATTTACTGAAAGCCTTTTAGAGAGCAATAATCAGGTGCCGGACTTTAGTGTAAGGGTTAATACTCTTAAAACCAACCGTAAGGCTTTAATTGAAGCACTTAACGAAGAGGGCTGTAAGGCCGGAGAGGGCAAATATCTGGAAGAGGCAGTAATACTGGATAATCCTTCTTCCATAACTAAACTTGATGCCTTCCAAAAAGGATACTTTACAGTACAGGATG
>JAEYNI010000280.1 GCA_023412635.1 Bacillota bacterium | reverse complement strand
TCTGGGGTGAGTTTATGCAGGGCGACGCTTATACCTCAATTCCTTACAAATTAAACGCTAAATCTATTGGACTTTATACCGATTATGAAGGTGATTTTACAAAACCCTACAGTTTTTTAGCCTGCTGCGAAGTAAATGAAGTCCAGGAGTTGGCTGAAAAAATGGTAACGAAAACTATTCCGGCAGGGACTTATGCCAGGTTTATCATTAGCGGACATGTCCAGAAAGCTGTAGGCGAATTCTGGGTAAACCTGTGGAGTATGCAGATTGACCGAAAATACAGCTCTGACTTTGAAGAATACCAGAGCAACTCAGGTGATATGGAAAATCAGGCGATACATATTTATATTGCTGTAAATCAGTAGTCAGAAGAGAGAAGTCAGTAGTCGGAAGTCAGTAATCGGAAGTCAGAAGTTAGGGGAGGACTTGATTCGTGGATTTTATAAATGTAAACTTAGAGAATATTGATTCCCAGGACATTTGCTGTGCAAATTCAGATAAAAAGGGAGATATATGCGCTGCCTCAAAGAAAGCCTGGCTCAGGCAGCGCCAGCACCATTCACAACTTACAGTTTGTTCTATAACGGCAGGTTTGTAACCAATGAAATACTAAGTGAAGCAAAATTTATAAAATTCCTAGAGGAGAAGGGGCTTTAAGTAATGGAGTATATACCTGCTAAAAGTATTATTTCGGGATATGCCGAGAATAATAACTGGTTTGGCAACAACTATAACATGAACATATACAAAGGCTGTAATCATGGTTGCATTTACTGTGACAGCCGGAGCGACTGTTATCATGTTGAGAATTTTGATCAGGTAAGGGCAAAGGAAAATGCTCTTTCCTTGATTTATCGTGATTTAAAATCAAAACGAAAGAAAGGGGTTATCGGAACCGGGGCTATGAGCGATCCCTATAACCCCTTTGAAAAAAAGCTTGAGTTGACAAGGGGCGCTCTTGAGATAATAAATCAATTGGGTTTTGGTGTATCAATTGCTACAAAAAGCGATCTTGTGGCAAGAGATGCTGATATATTGCAGAGTATACAAAAGCACTCTCCCGTACTGATTAAAATAACAATTACCTGTTCCGATGACAGCTTGGCCGGCAAGGTTGAAGCAAATGCTCCCACTCCTTCAAAGAGATTTGCAGCAATTAAAAGACTCACTGACAACGGAATTTTTGCAGGAGTTCTTATGATGCCTGTTTTACCTTTTATAGAAGATAACGAAGAAAACATCACTGAAATAGTCCGACTTGCACATGATAACGGTGCAAGATTCATTTATGCTGCCTTTGGAGTTACCCTGCGAATGAATCAAAGAGACTGGTATTACTCAAAGCTTGATGAGCTGTTTCTAAAAAAGAAGGAGTTATATATTAAAGAATTCGGGGATACATATTCATGTCACTCTCCAAGGGCTAAGGAGTTATCTGCTGTGTTTAAGGAGGAGTGCCGCCGGTATGGTCTATTATATAAAATGGAGGATATTATATCGGAGTACAAGGGCGGATATTATGACCGGCAGCTTAGCTTGTTTTGACATTACATTTCTTGAGTCACATTGTTTTTATTATATTTCTGGAAGTCTTTAGCTGAGAGATCAATAGCAAAATGCAGTAGAATACCAGGTATTATTGAACCTGTGGCAATATAGAGGGCGTGGAAAAACAAGCCTAAAAGTCCTGTTTTTATAACGCCGTAAACTCCCTGATAGTTGTGTCCCAAGCCAAAAATAATGCTGCAAATAATTGCCGTTAAGGGAAGGTTTATAGCCGGAAACAATTGAGTCAGCGCCAGTGAAAGGAACCCTCTATACAGAAATTCTTCTGTTAAGCCGGCTGTTATTGAAATTAACGTCCACAGCTTTCTCTCACCATCGGTTTCAGGTAATAAAATTGAAATATCTTGTGGAATATCGGTGTTCATCAGCTTCTGCCGATATTTTGCGCTTAGTCTGGCGGCTATCAGCTGATAAGTAAGCAATATAAATAAAATCAGTGCAGCTGCTGCAACAATAATAACGAACAGCTTGTTCAGCTCAGAGAAACGTAGAGTAACCCGGTTTACTCCAACCTCTTCCAAGGAAAAACCGTAGAATATCATAAAAGCAATAGCGCAAGCAACAAGGAACCACAGCCCGCTTAATATTTTACGATAATATTTTATCCTTTCAGTTGAGTCGACCATTTGTTTTTTGACAAATTTCCTATACATATATAACCCGCCTACAGGTTCATATATCGCAAAATAAGCCAAAAAGACTAATAGGAATAGATTAAGACTGCTCATATGCTAATCTCCTCTTTATTTTTTAACGTAATTTAACTTATTTTTCACGTAATTCAGCTATAACCTTTTTAACCTCTTCACTGGCCTTGATGATTCCGTATACCTTAATTTTACTGAAGGTTTCCCTTACCAGCTCAGCAGGTACGTCTTTATCTATTAGCAGCATTCCGATAAGAAACAGGGAAATCTTTTCGCCGCTAAGCTTAACCTGTTCCAGTATTTTTCTGTTGTAGCTGAATACACCCGTTCCCCCGGTAAAACCGCCATCAACATCTGTCATAACTTTGTTTACCATAT
This sequence comes from Bacillota bacterium, assembly GCA_023412635.1. Classification (GTDB taxonomy): domain Bacteria; phylum Bacillota; class Clostridia; order Acetivibrionales; family DSM-1351; genus Ruminiclostridium. Next base: position 2,993 of record JAEYNI010000280.1, on the reverse strand, counting down.
TACTTATATCTTCTGTTTGCTTATTAATGTCTTTTATAGATGCATTGAGACCTAAGGCACCTGAGGCCTTGATGTTGCTTATATCCCCTGAATGTACTGTCATTTGATTCCTGATAGCGGTACGAATAAAGTCTGTTCTATTGGTATAAAAACCCTGCTCCACCAGTAGATCAATATGACCAAGATCAATTGCCCCAATATTAATAGTTATTTTTTCTGTTTCCATAAAATTTGTATCCACCTTTCCAATTTAAATAAAACTAATAATCATAGTAGTTCCGATGAGTAATTCTGAAGAGCATTTGCATAGTTGCAATACAAAACCATCCAAATACCATCCATACACCATCCAAATACCATCTATATAGATTATATATGTTTTATTTCTATTTGTAAATATCTAACACAAAATATTTTAACTAGTACCATAAAATGTAAATAGCCATTACTTAGTTTGCACCATATAATTTGAGGTATAATAAATACTAGCTTATCAGATTTAATTATGGAGGTTGGATAATGCCTAGAAAAACATACGTAACAAACATGCCAGACAAAACAGGAGCATTTATGCTTGCCTCAAAAATAATTGCCAATCACAATGGAAATATTGTCCGGGTCAGCTATAATAAAGCTGTTGACCTTCATACACTTTTCATAGACGTGGAGGCCACAGAAGATGAATTGACATACATAGCAGAGGAACTGGGTCATATTGGCTATCTAAATGAAAAGATATCCGAGACAAGAATTGTTGTTGTAAACATAAAAATTCCGGATAATCCGGGTTCGGTTTTGCCAATACTCAGAATACTTGACAGGTATGGAATAAATATTTCATATATTAATTCAAGCTCAAATGGGACAGGATTTCAAGACTTTAAAATGGGTTTGCTCATAGAAAATCCCAAAATCATTAAAATGCTCCTTGAGGATATAAGTGAGGTATACCAGATAGATATTGAAGATTACGACGATGCAGAAAATAGTTTGGACAATACAATCTTCTATATCCGTCTGGCTAATGAAATGCAGAAGCTTATGCATTTAAGTACTGAAACAACTATGGAGTTTATCTCGGAATCCAATCGTATCTGGCAGGTGCTCCAGGAAAAAGGTGAGAATCCTAAAAAAGTTTTTGATTATATCAGACGGTTTGCAAATTTTATCAGTCTCCACAGGGGAAGTAATTTCAAGGCCGATATTGAAAAGGTGCAAATCAGCCCGATGGTCACTTTGTATAATATCCAGCCGCCCTGCGGAAGCAATACTTACGTTATGGAGACTTCAAAGGAGCTGGTGCTTGTAGACACCGGCTATACCATCTATTCAAACGAAATGTTTGAGATTTTCAACAAACTGTTTGTGGATTGGCAAAGCAGACTCAAACGAGTGTATATTTCCCATGCCGATGTTGATCACTGCGGTCTTTTATCACAGCTGGGAGATGCCGAGATATGTGTTAATCAAAAAAGTGCTGACAATTTAAGACGACAATATCAGGGCATTCGAGATTACAGAGAGCATAACGATATCGGGCTTGGCTACAGCAAGCTCAGCCGGATAATTTCAGGGTATGTTCCTCCAAAGACAGATAAATTTACTATTATTGATAACGGGGGCACCCCGGAAGAACACAATGAACTGCTTTATATTGGAAGCTTTGAAGTAGAAGATATGGAGTTTGAAGTACTTGAGGGCAGCGGCGGACATGTATACGGCGAAATGGTTTTCGTATGCAGGAAGTTCGGAGTGCTTTTTACAGGAGATATTTTGGTAAATATAAGTGGCTTCAGCTCCGAACGCGCCGAGTTTAATTCACTAGCGCCATACCTTATGAGAAGTGTTAATTCCGATTCTGCAAAAGCTACCGAGATGCGAGAGCAGATTACCCGTCTGGCCGAACAAATAGGTGCTTGCATCCAAAAACCATGTATAATTTGTGGAGGGCATGGTCCCCTTTCCATTATTGAGAGTCACAGGCTTGTAAACATGCCCGGTGCTGAAAACATATCAATAAAAGCTTCACAATGTGCGTTGGATGGGTGCCGGAACAAAGCTTGTGCATTGTCTGGTAATTAAGACTATCGGAACCATGCCAATTTTTTTCAACCAACCTTGTCAAAGGTCAGTTCACGGCCGTATGGCCTGAGAAGACTGTCCAGCTCTTTATTTTGAGGACTTATCCAGGCCATGGCCTCAGGCTTTTGGAGGATAACCGGCATCCTACTGTGTATATGCGACATTTGATGGTTTGCGTCAGTAGTTATTATAACAAAACGTGTGGATGGGATGCCGGTCTTATCTAAAAAGCTGCCGTACAAGCCGGCAAAGTACATGAGCTGTGAGCCTGCTGTGCGGATAAGGTATTTGTCCTTCTTTTTGGTGGAACCGTCGGCAGCTTTCCATTCATAAAAGCCGCTTGCCGGCACAAGGCATCTGCCTGTTCCGAGAAGTTTGCGAAAGGTGGGCTTCTCGTGAAGGGTCTCACATCGGGCATTTATGATGACTGCACTTGACTTCATATAGTTGGGGAAGCCCCACTTGAAAAGATGCACGTCCATGGATTTTTCAGAACTGTGCAAGCTTTCAGAACGGATATTACTGGTAGCACTGAGAGTGCTGACCGTATTGACCGCACCAACAGAATTTGCAGAACCCAATGAACTTGCAGAACTTCCAGTACTGGTGAAATCGACAGAACTATCAGTACAAGCGGTAATAACAGGAACTGTATCGGTAGGAAAAATCTCTCCGGTTTTCATTTGTTGAGCTTCATTTTTATATCGTTGGTCAATTCCGTTAATAATCTCTATTAATTCCGCATTTTCTTCTTCCGTAAAGACCACATATCGTCCGCACATATTAACCTCCATGAGCCGTAAAAGCGGCCACAAAATGTAATGAAATTTGTCTACTCCCATATCCGCTATACGGCGAATAAAGGAGGTTAATTGGCCATGTGCGCTTTCAAAGTATTCGCTCAAACTCAT
>JAEYNI010000235.1 GCA_023412635.1 Bacillota bacterium | reverse complement strand
GCTTAAAAAAGGTATACAAATATTTTTAAATAAGGTAAAATGGATATTGAATTATTTTGCATCTGTTTTTTACGGAGGATAAAATTATGAAATGTCCATTTTGCGGCTTTATAGAAGATAAGGTTATAGATTCCAGGCCCACAGACGAGGGTTCTGCAATCAGAAGAAGAAGAGAGTGCATTAAATGTTCCAAAAGATTCACTACCTATGAAAAGGTTGAGAGCCTGCCCTTAATGGTGATAAAAAAGGATAAATCCAGACAGCCCTTTGACAGGGAAAAGCTAATGAATGGACTATTACGTGCATGTGAAAAAAGACCTATATCAATCAATGATCTTGAAAAAATGGTTGAAAATATTGAAACTCAGCTTCATAACTCTTTAATCAGAGAAGTAACAACCGAAGATATTGGTGAGATGGTAATGGCCAAGCTTAAAAATATGGATGAGGTTGCTTATGTAAGATTTGCTTCGGTCTATCGCCAATTCAAAGATATTAACACTTTTATGGACGAGCTTAAAAATCTTTTACGAGACGAAAAATAATCTGATTTTAGTGTTCTATAAAACTAAAAAAACTATTTAAGAAGGGGCTATGCCGGAATCAAGCGCATAGTCCCTTGTTAACGTGCTTTTCATAAATACATATAACTTTATGTAAAAAAACAGGTGATTTTTGATTTCATTTATAGTATAATACATTAAGTGGTAAAAGTGTAACGTTCTATATAAATTCTAGAATTTTTCCAGTCTTTTCTTTTCAGATTAATCAAGATAGAAAAAGCTCCTTATAAATGTTCCAAAAAAATATATTAAGATGAAACTGTCTTTTAATATATATTTTATTCCGATTCCTGTAAATAAAAAGCATGTTATTTCATAGGTTGTTATTATAATTCCTTTCAGTTTAATCTGGGGTAAATCAATTATCTCTAGGAAAAAATCTATGGACTCAGTAAATTATGAATTCGTTCAATAATTAACTCGATAATTTCGTACTAGAAATGTGTCTTTTTATATCAAATATCAATCACACGTCACTTTTTATAGAATACATATTGTTTCTAATGCAAGTAGTATTTCTTCTAACATAAAAGTTATCACTAAAATAAAAGAAAAGAGGATATTTAATGGTCTCAAGGATTAACAGTTGTGCACTCATGGGAATTGATGGCTGCATAGTGGAAGTTGAAACTGATATCAGCAATGGGATACCAAGCTTCGATATAGTAGGTTTAGGTGATACGGCTGTCAGAGAATCAAGGGAAAGAGTGAGAGCAGCCATTAAGAACAGCGAGATAGAATTTCCCATAAGGCGAATAACCATAAACCTTGCGCCGGCAAATTTGCGTAAAGGGGGGTCTGTCTATGATGTTTCAATAGCTGTTGGTATTTTAGTAGCTTCGGGTATTATTGTCTCAAAAGAACTGGAGAAGTATATGTTTTTGGGAGAATTATCTCTGGATGGTACTATTAAGCCCGTAAAAGGAATTCTGTCCATGGCCTGCTGCGCCCGCTCCCATGGTATAGGCAATGTTTTTGTACCCGAAGCAAATGCTGATGAAGCAGCTGTCCTTGCAGATGTTAACATATTACCTGTTAAAAGCTTAATTGAGCTGATCAACCACCTTAATGGCAGGGAGATTATACCTGTGTATACAATAGATATTGACAGCATTTTTGTACAGAATATTTCATTTTCTATGGATTTCAGCGATGTTAAAGGTCAGAATAGCGTTAAGCGGGCAATGGAGATAGCAGCTTCAGGAGCCCACAATCTACTGATGGTGGGTTCACCTGGGAGCGGAAAAACCATGCTTGCCAAGAGACTTCCTACTATATTACCACAAATGACCTTTGAGGAAGCTCTGGAGCTGACCAAAATATACAGTGTGGCCGGACTACTCCCTCAGAAAACTTCACTTATTACTGTCAGGCCCTTTAGGAATCCCCACCATACAATATCGGATATTTCTCTTATCGGAGGAGGCAAACACATAAAACCCGGAGAGGTGAGTTTGGCACATTTTGGTGTTCTCTTTCTGGATGAATTTCCAGAGTTCAGCACTGATGCCATTGAAGTCCTGCGGCAGCCTTTGGAGGATGGAGAAATATGCATATCACGAGCAAACAATAGTATCACCTATCCCGCCAAAACAACTTTAATATGTGCTGCAAACCCGTGCAGATGCGGCTTCTTTCTGGATAGTACAAAAAAATGCACCTGTACGCCTAAAATGATAAAACAGTATTTTGGAAAGCTGAGTCAGCCTATTCTGGACAGAATAGATATTCACGCCGAGGTTCAGCCGGTTAAGTTTCATGATCTCCAAAATACAACTAAAGTTGAGACTTCGGCATCTATCAGGGCAAGGGTGAATAAAGCAAGAAATATACAGCTTGAAAGATATAAAGGGCTCGGTATATTTTCAAACTCAGAATTGACACCCTCAATGGTTAAAAAATACTGTGAACTTGACAGAGTTACTTCTAATTTATTGCTGCGGGCGTTTGAAAAGCTGGGTCTCAGTGCCAGAGCGCATAACAGAATACTTAAGGTTGCCAGGACAATAGCAGATATGGAGGGCAGTGAAGCAATAAAATCCCAGCATGTAGCCGAGGCAATTCAGTACAGAAGTTTTGACAGGCTTAAATATTAATCACCAAATACAAGGAGAAATATATGAGAGATATGGATTATTGGGTATGGTTTTCATCATTGGCAGGTTTAGGTCCAGTAAAGGCACGGACACTTCTTGAAACATACGGGGACCCCAAAATAATTTTTAACTTGACTGAGTCTGAACTAAAAACAAACAGACAGCTTACTAAAAAAAATGTGGATGAAATTCTGTGTATGGAAAAACGGGAGAGGATAACAAAAATAAATGATTTAATGCTCGAAAATGATATAAAAGTAATAGATATAGCTGACGCTGATTATCCTCAAGGTCTTAGAGAGATTTATGATCCACCTATTGCGCTGTACTACAGGGGGAAATTTAAACTTTCCGAATTTTCCATAGCAGTGGTTGGCTCAAGAAGAACAACAAATTACGGTGCGTTTTCGGCAAAGAAACTATCCTACGAGCTTGCTATGAGAGGTGTTCAAATTATTAGCGGTCTTGCAAGAGGAATAGACAGTATTGCCCATGAAGGCTGCCTGGACGCCGGAGGAAAAACAGCAGCGGTCTTGGGGTGTGGACCCGACTTTATCTATCCACCAGAAAATGCTCGCCTGTATGACAGTATTTTGAAATCTGGAGGATTAATCCTGTCTGAATATCCCCCCGGTACTCCGCCTCTACAATATAATTTCCCGGCAAGAAACAGAATTATCAGCGGAATATCCTCAGGAGTTCTAGTAGTAGAAGCTGCAAAAAGAAGCGGCTCTCTCATTACTGCGGGCTTTGCACTTGAGCAGGGCCGGGAAGTGTTCGCTGTTCCGGGGAATATCGACTGTGCTTACAGCAGAGGTACCAATCAATTAATTAGGGATGGAGCTAAAATAGTACTTGAGGTTGAAGATATATTGGAGGAATTTGATTACAGGGTTGAGGCATATATAAGAAATAATAAAATCGATAAAAAAATCCAGAATACAAGCAGTAGTATGGCAAGTATGATAAACATAAAAAGCAATAAGGTAAATGTAAATCCCGAGGCAAAGATCTATAGGGGGCTAAGCACAGAAGAAATCCGTATTGTTAAAATTATACAGAAAGGGATTCATCATATAGATGAAATTATTCAAAGAAGTAATATTCCTGCCGGTGAAATAAATAATGTACTGTTCATGCTTGAAATGAAAGGAGTTATAAATCAACTGCCAGGAAAACTTTTTGAGATGTGTATGTAAATAACATGTATATAATGATTTTGGGCAGTCATAAAATCTTATATTGTGTGCATAATTTTGATAAGAGGACAAACAAGTAGCACTTTATATGGTGACTATAAAATAACAAAATTTACTTATTTTTCTGTAAAATCATTAATGTGAGGTTGACAGAAATAAAAATCCAGTTTAAATTAGTATTTGTCTGATAAAAAAATTGTAACGTGATAAAAATGTACAAAAATTACACGGAGGAATAAAATGGCTGATAACCTGGTTATTGTGGAGTCTCCCGGAAAAGTTAAATCTATCGGTAAGTTTTTAGGTAAAGGCTATAAGGTGGAAGCATCTGTGGGCCATGTTAGAGATTTGCCTAAAAGTCAGATGGGTGTAGATATTGATAACAATTTTGAGCCTAAATATATAACAATCAGAGGCAAGGGTGACGTAATATCAAAACTGAAAAAGGAAGCAAAAGCTGCAAAAAAAGTTTATCTTGCTACTGACCCTGACCGCGAGGGTGAGGCAATTTCCTGGCATCTGGCAAACCTCTTGAATATAGATGAGAATCAGAAATGCAGGGTTTCCTTTAACGAAATTACTCAAAACGCTGTAAAAAGTGCAATCAAGCAGCCCAGAAAGATTGATATGGACCTTGTGGATGCACAGCAGGCCAGAAGAGTACTTGACAGAATAGTAGGTTATAAAATCAGCCCTCTGCTTTGGAAAAAGGTGAAGAAGGGCTTGAGTGCCGGAAGAGTTCAGTCTGTTGCAACAAAAATGATATGTGACAGGGAGGAGGAAATTGATAATTTCGTCACCCAGGAGTATTGGTCAATTATATCAAAGCTTGTAAAGCCAAAAGTCAGTCCAGGGTTTAATGCAAAATTTTACGGTACTGAAGCTGAAAAGATTGAACTGAATAATGAAGAGCAGGTTAATGCTATCCTGAAAGAACTTGAGAAAAGTAAATATATAGTTCAGAAGGTTAAGGAACAGGAAAAGAAAAGAGCTGCCGCTGCGCCTTTTATAACCAGTACCTTGCAGCAGGAAGCATCAAGGAAACTTGGCTTTACCACAAAAAGAACAATGATGGTAGCCCAGCAGCTGTATGAAGGTATCGAAATAAAGGGTCATGGCTCGGTCGGTCTGATAACATACATGAGAACAGACTCGACCAGAATATCAGCCGAAGCTCAAAACGAAGCAAGGGAATATATAAGTAAAAAATATGGCGAAGCCTATATTCCCCAGACTCCGAAAGTATATAAAAACAAATCGGCATCCCAGGATGCCCATGAAGCTATCCGTCCTACCTATATTACAATGGCGCCTGATGAAATCAAGGACTCACTTAATGCTGAACAATATAAGCTATACAAACTGATATGGAGCAGATTTATTGCCAGCCAGATGTCATCAGCAGTATACGATACAGTCAGCGCAGATATATCTGCGGGTAAATACATTTTTAAAGCTAACGGCTCCAAGGTGAAATTTCAGGGCTTTATGGTACTCTATATTGAAGGGAAGGACGCTGAAGGCAGTGAAGATGAAGGAGACAATGAAGAGGGAAACAATCTTCCTGATTTAAAGCAGGGGGATGTTCTCGAACTAAAGAAGAATACTCCCAAGCAGCATTTTACCCAACCACCGGCAAGGTATACCGAAGCCACACTAGTAAGAGCACTGGAAGAGAGGGGCATCGGAAGGCCAAGTACCTACGCTCCAACTATTACTACTATTTTATCCAGAGGCTATGTAGTAAAGGAAAAGAAATTTTTGTTACCTACAGAGTTGGGCAAAATAGTCAATGATATAATGAAAAATCATTTTGTTGATATAGTTGATGCAGAATTCACTGCTCAAATGGAAAATGAGCTGGATGCTGTAGAAGACGGTGAAAAGCCTTGGAAAGATGTTATGAAGGATTTCTATTCTTCTTTTGCCGGGGTTCTGAAGCAGGCTGAGGAATCAATAGGAGATGTTGAGGTTCCTGAGGAAATCTCAGATGTTATATGCGATAAATGCGGCAGAAATATGGTTGTGAAGCACGGAAGATTTGGAAAATTCCTTGCATGTCCTGGTTTCCCCGAATGCCGCAACACAAAAGCAATAGTTGAAGAAGCCGGCGTATCATGTCCTTTATGTCAGGGAAAAGTATTATACAAAAAGACTAAAAAAGGCAGAAGGTATATCGGCTGTGAAAGAAACCCGGAATGCTCCTTTATGAGCTGGGATATGCCAAGTAATGAGACATGTAGCCAGTGCGGAAGCTTTATGCTGAAAAAAACTTCAGGTAAAAAGGCAGAGCTTAAGTGTAGCAACGAAAAGTGTCCGAGTCACAGTGATACTGTTGTTAAAAAGGCAACATAAATTAACAAAACGTATAAAAGGATATATAAAATAACTTGTAAACCGGAAGTGCATATAAGCCTTTCGGTTTATTTAATATAATGTGTGTGTGTAATAAAATGTAAACAATTTCGGAGGATATATAATATGAATAAAACCGTTAATGTAATCGGAGCCGGGTTAGCCGGTTGTGAGGCTGCATACCAGCTTTCAAAGAGAGGCATCAATGTAAAGCTTTACGAAATGAAACCGGAGCAATATTCTCCGGCTCACCATTCAAGCAATTTTGCTGAGCTGGTCTGCAGTAACTCTCTTCGATCTGATCAGATTGAAAATGCAGTTGGCTTGTTGAAAGAGGAATTAAGAACAATGGATTCCTTGATTCTTAAGGCTGCAGACGCTACACGAGTACCTGCCGGAGGAGCGCTGGCCGTAGATCGGGAAGGTTTTTCGGAGTATATAACAAACAAAGTAAAGGAAATAGGAAGCATTGAAATAATCAACCGTGAACAGGTTGGCATACCAGATGAAAATATAACAATAATTGCTACCGGCCCCTTAACATCCGAAGGGATGTTCAGAGCCGTTAAGGAAATAATAGGCGAGGACTATCTCCACTTTTTCGATGCTGCGGCACCGATTTTAACCTATGATTCAATTAACATGGAGAAGGCCTTTAGGGCTGCCAGATACGGAAGAGGATCTGAGGACTATATAAATTGTCCTATGAGCCGTGATGAATATGATATCTTTTATGAAGCGCTGGTAAATGCTGAACTAGCTGAAATTAAGGAGTTCGAAAAAAATATGGTATTTGAAGGCTGTATGCCTATTGAAAGTATGGCTAAGAGGGGAAAGGATACAATGCGGTTCGGTCCATTAAAACCGGTAGGCCTTATAGACTCCAGAACAAATACAAAGCCTTATGCTGTAGTACAGCTAAGACAGGATAACAAAACCGGTACCCTTTATAATATAGTAGGTTTTCAAACACATCTAAAGTGGGCTGAACAGAAAAGAGTATTTAGTCTTATACCTGGCCTTGAAAATGCAGAATTTGTCAGATACGGGGTTATGCATAGGAATACCTATATAAATTCCCCTAAGCTGCTTGATAATACCTACAACCTTACAAAGAATCCATCCATATACTTTGCAGGACAAATTACAGGAGTAGAAGGCTATATCGAGTCAACAGCATCAGGCTTTGTAGCAGGTATAAATGCCGCTGCAAGGGTATTGGGCAGAGGAAAAGTGGAATTCCCGTCAAATACGGCGATTGGAGCTCTGAGCAATTATATATCTGATCAAAGTGTTAAAAACTTCCAACCAATGAATGTAAACTTTGGCATTTTTGGTAATATTGATACTAATATTCGTGATAAAAGAAAAAGAAATGCAGAAAATGCTGCTAAATCTTTACAAATAATATCTCAAATTAATATAAATGTTAATAATTGGATTGAGTAATTAGTCCTATATTGCTCCATATTGTAACTATATTTATTGTTTTTTTAAAATTAATATGCTAGAATTTATCTAATAATATTCGTTTATGTAATATTTTTGTGGGGGTGCTTTTATAGTGATACAAAATTTGTACGGTAAGAGTAGTATTTTAGAAAAATCATTGAATGCATCTTGGGCGAGAAATGATGTCATTTCTCAAAATTTGGCGAATGTTGACACTCCTAAATATAAACGAAAAGATATAGCTTTTGAAGAATTTCTCAGCAATTCCATGGGTAGAACCAGTCTGGAAGGAAATGTCACCGATAAAAGACATATTGCGATAAACACCAGAGATGTGAATAAGGTTGAGCCGACACTTGTTGAGGATAATTCCGATTCAAGCATGAGAATTGACGGAAACAATGTTGACATAGATAGTGAAATGGCAAATCTCGCAAAGAATCAGATTAAGTACAATGCTCTTATTCAAATGATAAACAGCAACTACAGTAAAATAAAGAATGTAATAAAAGAAGGGAGAAGCTGATTATGGGTTTTTTTACTTCACTTGATATCGGTGCATCCGGACTCACAGCCCAAAGGCTTAGAATGGATACAATATCCCAGAATATTGCGAATGTTAATACTACCAGAACTGAAGATGGTACACCCTATAGAAGAAGGGAAGTTATTTTTGAAGAACGTACAGGTTCTGACTCGTTTTCTTCTGTGCTTTCGGCTGCAAGCAATAGACTTGACAATGGTCAGGGTGTTAGAGTAAGTAAAGTAGTTGAGGATTCTTCCGAATTCAGGAAGGAATATGATCCTGGTCACCCGGATGCAGATGAAAACGGATATGTTAGTAAGCCAAATGTTGACATTGTTACAGAAATGGTAAATATGATTTCTGCTACAAGATCCTATGAGGCTAATGTTACTTCAATAAACGCTACCAAGTCTATGGCTTTAAAAGCTTTGGAAATTGGTAAGTAATTCGGAGGTTTCGCATGTCTATAAACAGTATCTCAGAAGTTAAGCAGTTAATACCTGATAATGTAGGACTAAGAAGTGTAAATGAGGAGAGTAAGACTCCTGAGGTAAGTTTTGGTGAGTATCTTAATTCAGCTCTTATGAAAGTCACAGATCTGGAAAACGAAGCAAGCAAATTGAAAGAGGACTTTGCCCTTGGCAAGACCGATAATATACCTGAAGTTTTAATTGCGGGTGAGAAGGCAAGTATTGCTTTGCAGTTTACAATGCAGGTTCGAAACAAAATACTTGATGCATATTCAGAAATTATGAGAATGCAAATATAGTTTATATTAGTTTACAAAAAACTGGTTAATGACACTTGTTGATTAATTTGTTTACTAAATATTGAAAAATTAAATACAAAAATATAGTTTACAACTGGTTACACAAAAGACAAATACTATAAATCGAGGTGGTAGTCTTGCCTGAAATTTTATCTCGGATATTTAAGCCGATTCAGGAATTCTGGAAGGGTTTGGACAAGTCACAAAAAATCAGAATCTATATTACATCAGGTATTGTGGTCATTGCTGTCGGATTGGGTTTGTTTTTATTGACAAGACCTTCATACACAACAGTAATCAATAACGCTGACCCTGCTGATGTGGCAGAAATGCAAAAAATTCTCACAGAAAAAGGGATTACATACAAATTGACTGATGATAAGTCAGGTATAATAGTTAACGTAAATGATAGTGACACAGCACATTTTGAACTGGTATCCGCAGGTTATCCCAAAAATGGTCTTACATTTGCAGATGCACTCAGCAGTATAAAAATAAACACGACAGAGAGTGATAAAAAGCATATTTGGCAGCAACTGGATGAATCTGATATAGCCAGACAATTAAAGCTGTTTGAAAATGTTAAAGATGCAAGTGTTACATTAACAAGACCTGAAAAAACATTATTTGTAGATGATACAAATAGTAGTGAAGCTAAAGCTTCAGTTGTTATTACTAAAGTTGGAGACATAACACCGAAACAAGCTGAAAGCATTGTTAAGGTGGTAGCCAGCAGTGTAGAAGGATTAAATCCTGAGAATGTCACAGTAGTTGATCAAAATGGTAATCCTCTCAACATTGAGAAGGATGAAACCGGTATGGATAAGACTTCTACGCAATATGATATGAAGAAAAAAGTAAAAAGTGATCTGGAAAAAAACGTGAGAGAAGTGTTGAATGACCAGTTTGACAGTTTTGATGCAGCTAAGGTTGTTGTTAATCCAGTTTTGGATTTTGATACATTGTCTCAAGCTTCAAAAGAAATTTCAAATCCAAATGGTATGGATGCAGGAGCAATAGTAAGCAGACAGGAATTAAAGGAAGATCTTAAAAATGGAGATTCTACAGATACTGCTGCAGGGGTCAATTCCAATCCCGGTACTACACCTTCATACCCTATGGGTTCTTCTGATTCAAAATCTTACAAAAAATCAGACGTCACAGAAAATTTTGCATACAATGAAACCTCAAAGCAAAGTGAGAAATCGCTTGGCGAGGTTATTCCCGAGAGGACGACTGCAGCCATTACTTTGCTGTATGGAAGTCGTGTTCCCGATGATTCCAAGCTTACTGATGAGCTGATAGCTCAGGTGAAGGATTTGGCAAGTAAAGCAACTGGTATTCCTGTTGCTAATCTGGCTGTTACAAAGCTGAAAATAGCTGCACCGGTTGAGACTACTCCAACTACTGCAGAAACTATACAAAATTTACTTTCGACCTATGGCTTACCTTTGCTTCTGTTATTAATGGTGATTGCTCTGGTAATTGTGGCATTGCCTAGAAAAGCAAAGAACAAGGAGCTTGAACCTATACTTGCAGGAAGCGAAGAGGTTATTATTCCATCAAAATTCAATGTGGAAGTGAAGCAAGAACCTCTTCCTGAAATAGATATTGAAGAAAGATCCGAAGTTAAGAAGCAGTTGGAGAAGTTTGTAAAGCAAAAGCCAGACGCAGTTGCACAGCTACTCCGTAACTGGTTAACAGATGATTATGAATAATTGATTCAATTATTTTTGTGGGGTGGAAAACTTGACTAGAAACAGTTCCAAAACAGAGTATACTGGTAAGGAAAAGGCTGCTATGCTGCTT
>JAEYNI010000128.1 GCA_023412635.1 Bacillota bacterium | reverse complement strand
AGGAAAGGTATTTTTCTCCAAGAGACAAGGAAAATGACTGGGATGTTGGAGATCAGCCCCCTGAATTCTGGAATCAGTTCAAAACAGATTTTGCTCCGGGAACACATATAAGAATTCATCCTCTGTTGGATTGGACTGAATTGAACATATGGGAATACATAGAGCGAGAAAATATACCCATAACCTCTCTTTACTTTGATCAGGGGGACGGGAAACGATACAGATCACTGGGCTGCTATCCATGCACAACACCGGTGGAATCCACATCGAAGAATGTAAGTGAAATCATTGAGGAACTAAAGAGCGGAAAGTTTTCAAACATAGCTGAAAGATCTGGCCGTGCCCAGGATAAGGACGATGGTGGAGGACTTGAGACACTTCGCAGAGGAGGTTACATGTAAATGGATAACAGAGAACAGATGAACATAGTAATCGTAGGACATGTGGATCATGGTAAAAGTACCGTAATAGGAAGACTTCTTGCTGATACCGATTCACTGCCCGAGGGAAAGCTTGAATCAGTCAAGGAATACTGCAGAAAGAACTCAAGACCCTTTGAATATGCATTCCTACTGGACGCTCTCAAGGATGAACAGGCGCAGGGCATTACCATTGACACAGCGAGGTGCTTCTTTAAGACCGGGAAGCGAGATTATATCATTATCGATGCGCCTGGGCACATAGAGTTCTTGAAAAACATGGTAACTGGTGCCTCAAGAGCTGAAGCCGCACTTCTTGTAATTGATGCCAAGGAGGGAATAAAAGAAAACTCCAAGCGTCACGGACACATAGTGTCAATGCTGGGAATAAAGCAGGTGGTTGTTCTTGTAAATAAAATGGATCTTGTGGGTTTTGATAATGAAGTTTTTAAATCTATAAAATCGGAATTCACAGAGTTTCTCAATAAAATTAATATCAAGCCTCTTAACTTTATACCAATAAGTGCCTTTAACGGAGACAATGTAGCAGGAAAGTTTGAAAATACTCTATGGTATGAGGGGCCAACTGTTCTGGAACAGCTGGACGGCTTTGCAAATAAAAAGGAGAATCGGCAGCTGCCCTTTCGTATGCCTGTACAGGACATATACAAGTTTACCGAGGAGAATGATGACAGAAGAATTGTTGCAGGTACTGTGCTGAGCGGAACTGTCAAAGCCGGTGATGAGGTTGTCTTTCTGCCTTCTAAAAAGAAAAGTGTCATAAACAGTGTGGAAGGCTTTAATACCGTACCTGCCGATACTGCATATGCTGACCAGGCAGTGGGCTTTACTTTAACAACCCAGATATACATAAAACCCGGAGAGCTGATGGTCAAGGTTGACGAAACTCAGCCTGTCTTGAGTTCGCGTTTCAGAGTAAATATATTCTGGGTTGGACATGTACCCTTAATTAAAAATAAAAATTATAAGTTAAAGATAGGCACCATGAGAATAGCTGTAAAGCTGGTAGAAATTTTAAACATCATTGATGCAGCCGAGCTTAATATAGATACCTTCAAGGATCAGGTTGAGAGACACGATGTTGCCGAATGTATCCTGGAAACGGCCAAACCCATTGCTTTTGATGCCATCTCAGACATAGAACTGACAGGTAGATTTGTTATAGTTGATAACTATGAAATTTCCGGCGGAGGAATAATTCTTGAGGGTGTCTCAGACAGTGACAACAGCCTTATGGAACATATCAGAGACAGGGAATATCTCTGGGAAAAAGGACTAATTGCTGCTGCCCAAAGAGAAGAGGTATATGGACACAAGTCAAAGTTTATAGTTATAACAACGGGAAGTGAAGAAAACGAAAAAGCAATACAAGACATAGGAAAAAATCTGGAGAGCAGACTCTTTACAATGAACTACAAGGCTTACTATCTGGGGGTGTCCAGCTTGCTGAACGGACTTGCAGCAGAAGCTTCTCCTGATTTTCAGGCAAGGGACAATCAGATCAGGCAGATTGGTGAACTGGCAAGAATATTCACCGATGCGGGACAGATTTTTATTACTTCTGTATTCAATCTGGATGATTATGAAGCAGAGAAACTGAAATTATTGAACCAGCCAAGTGAAATAATAATTGTCAACGCAGGTGAGTCGCCTTTTAACAGCTTTAAGCCCGACAGCAATATTAGCATTAACGGTTCACTTGAAAATACGGTGGATTCCATATGTGATCTGCTCAAACAGCAGGAAATCATACTGGACTATTATATTTAAGAATATATGATCAAATAAAATTTATTAAAATCTATTGAGGGGGATATATCTCATGAAAATTCAAGCAAACGGAAAAGAAGTAGTACTGGAAAAGGAATTAACAGTAAAAGAGCTGCTTGGAACACAAAACGTTGAAATGCAGGATTATGTAACAGTACAAATAAACGATGAATTTGTGAACAGAGATGATTTTGAGACACTACTTGTAAAAGACGGGGATGTTGTTGAATTCCTTTACTTTATGGGTGGTGGCAGTGTGAATAGCGTGAAGTAACAAATTGAGTGTACATATAAGGAGGTCAAAATGAGTTTTTCCAATGAACAGCTTGAAAGATATTCAAGACATATTATTTTAAAGGAAGTTGGAGTTAAGGGGCAAAAAAAGCTTCTTAACTCAAAGGTACTTATTATTGGAACAGGAGGCCTTGGTGCACCGGCAGCAATGTTCTTGGCAGCAGCAGGTGTAGGCACAATAGGGCTTGTTGACTTCGATGTTGTTGAACTATCAAACCTGCAAAGGCAGATAATACACCTGACCAAGGATGTTGGTAAGCCAAAGGTCATTTCGGGCAAGGAAACCATTAGCGAAATGAATCCTGACGTAGAGGTGGCAGTATACAAGGAATGGGTAAGCTCTTCCAATATTAAAGACATTATCAACGATAAAAATTATGATTTTATTATTGATGGTACTGACAATTTTCCTGCAAAATTTTTAATTAATGATGCATGTGTACTTACCCAAAAGCCGTTTTCACATGCAGGCATCATAAGATTTCAGGGTCAGACCATGACGTATGTTCCGGGACAGGGGCCTTGCTACAGATGTGTATTTAAGAATCCTCCGCCTCCTGACGCAGTACCTACCTGCAAGCAGGCCGGTGTTCTTGGCGTAATGGGAGGGATTATCGGAACCATACAGGCTACAGAAGCAATAAAGTATGTCCTTGGAGTTGGTGATTTGCTTACCGGTAAGCTGTTAACCTATGATTCCCTTAAGATGGATTTCAGAAAAATAAACCTGCCAAACAATAAGAAGTGTCAGGTTTGTGGTGAAAATCCATCTATTAAAACACTTATTGATTACGAACAGGCAGTTTGTGAATTAAAGCATACATAATTTATACTGTTATTAAAATTAGCTTATCAAGACAGCACAAAAGAATGATGTAAATTATTTATGGTATAAAGTAAATTTTATCAATTTTATGGTTAAGGGAATTATGCTACTATAAAATAAACAAACCAGTGCAGGTGAATATCCTTATGTTCTCAATATGGAAGGTAGGTGCTATAATTGATTGTAATTAATCAAAAACAATATAATGAAATTTTGGAGCATTCCATTAAGGCAATTCCAAATGAAGCATGCGGTCTGCTGGGAGGCATTGTTGATAATGATATCAAGTATGTCAGAAGAGTATATCTGCTTACAAATACGGATTATAGCCCTGAGCATTTTTCAATGGATCCGAAAGAACAATTTACCGCCGTCAAGGATATGAGAAGCAACGGATGGGTAATGCTGGGGAACTTTCACAGTCACCCGGCATCACCATCAAGACCTTCGGAGGAAGACAAAAGACTTGCTTTTGACCCTGAAGCCAGCTATTTCATCATATCTTTAATGGATGATAAGAATATTGTATTAAAAAGCTTTAATATTATAAAGAATGAGGTCAGGGAAGAAAAAATTATAATAGAAGGTAATTAGAGTCTATTGCACAGCTGGATACAATCACAGTGTAATTTTATTACCAAGGTATTATTCGGGCTCTCTTTTACCGGAAATGGAGAAAAGAATATGGCACAGGTAGATTATAAGGAATTAAAAAAAGGCGGCTTTATGCGCCAGAAGCAGAAAGACAACTTTTCTTTGAGACTTGGGATTATCGGAGGACAGATACAGGCTGACCAATTGCTTAAGGTTCATGAAATAGCAAAGAAATATGGTCAAGGATATGTACATATGACTTCAAGACAAAGTATAGAAATTCCTTTTATAAAGCTTGAGGATGTGGAGGCTGTAAAGGCCGAGCTTGCAGAGGTAAATTTGCAACCGGGAGTCTGCGGACCAAGGGTAAGGACCATAACTGCCTGTCAGGGCAGCGAAGTATGTCCAAACGGAATTATCGACTCCACAAAACTGGCTTATGAATTTGACAAACGCTACCACGGTAAAGAGCTTCCTCATAAGTTCAAGTTCGGGATTACTGCTTGCTGTAATAACTGTCTTAAAGCCGAAGAAAATGATCTCGGTGTAAAAGGCGGAGAAAAGGTTGATTGGAAAGAAGCTAGCTGTACCTTCTGCGGTTTGTGTCAAGTAGTTTGCCGTGAGAAGGCAATAACCGTCGATAAGACAGACAAAAAGCTTATATTCAATGAAGAAGCCTGCAACTATTGCGGGAGATGTGTAAGAGCCTGTCCAACAGAAGCATGGGAAGGCAAGAGCGGATTCATAATTTACTTCGGAGGATTGTTTGGTAACAGGATAGCCATAGGTAAAAAGCTTCTGCCGATTGTCTTTACAACTGAAGAGCTTTTTAAGGTTGTAGATGTTACCCTGAAATTTTACGAAAAACACGGAAAGTCCAGTGAGCGCTTCAGAAACACTATAGACAGAGTTGGTTGGGAATTGCTTGAAAAGGATGTTGCAAGTGTATTGTAGATTAAATAACTAATTGTGACCGCATGTCGGCTCAAAGCCACTACGTGTCTTTTCATTACAATTTGCAGCCGCTATTACGGCTCATGGAGGTTAGCTTGAAAGACTTCGCTAATGCTCGTCTTCCAAACTAACCTATGAATTTATGGCCGTGCGAAATATTCAAAATATTTTATCAAATATTTTGAAAGCGCACATGGCCAATTAACCTCCTTTATTCGCCTTATAGCGGATATGGGAGTAGATAAATTTCATTACTATTTGTGGCCGCTATTACGGCTCATGGAGGTTAATATGTCAAATATACAAGCTGACGATTTTGTTGATATAACTGACGTAGTTTGTCCAATAACTTTTGTAAAGGCAAAGGTTGCCCTGGAAGAATTGGATGACGGTCAGATACTGGAAGTAAAAATGAATGAGGGAGAACCTATTCAAAACGTACCCAGAAGTTTTAAGGATGAGGGCCATAAGGTGCTCAATGTAGTTAACAATGAAGACGGAACCTTTACCGTATTTGTTGAAAAGGGTGGCCTGTTATGAAGTTTAATACTGCACTTCTTCATGGTGAATTTGCAGCAGATGGTAAAACAGGAGCTACAACAATTCCCATTTACCAGTCTTCTGCCTTTGAGCAGGAAACAGCCGAGAAGCTGGAGAATGTTTTTAAAGGTCGTGAACCTGGCTTTTTATATACTAGAATAAGTAACCCTACAATCGAAGCCTTTGAAAAAAGAATATCCTTTCTGGAAGGCGGTGTCGGAGCAGTTGCCTGTTCCTCCGGTATGGCGGCGGCAACCCTGGCATTGTTAAATATCACTAGAAGCGGAGAAGAAATAGTCTCGGGCAGTGGAATTTTTGGCGGTACATACTCACTGTTCAGTTGTCTTGAAGACTTGGGCATTACCGTAAAATATGCCAGGGACAATTCAATTGAGAGCTTTGAGGAAAACATAAATGACAGGACCAGAGCAATATATGTTGAGACTATTGGAAATCCCAAACTTGATGTATACGATATAAAGTCATTGTCAGAACTGGCTCACAGCCACGGACTTCCTCTCATTGTTGATAATACTGTAACCACTCCTTATCTGGTAAAGCCTTTAAAACTGGGAGCAGACATAGTAATTCACTCAACATCAAAATATATCAATGGTAGTGGTAATTCCATCGGAGGAATCATTGTTGATGGAGGAAAATTTAAATGGGATTTTGATAAATTTTCTTCACTGAACGCATATAAAAAATTCGGAGGCTTTGTTTATCTGGCAAAACTCAGAAAGACGCTATTTAAAGACTTCGGTGCTTGCATGGCACCTTTCAATGCATATCTCAGCAGTCTCGGACTGGAAACCATGGCTTTGAGAATGGATCGTCTCTGCAGCAACGCTTTAGAGCTGGCTAAAACACTTCAAGACCACCCAAAAGCGTCTGCAGTAAATTACCCTGGTCTGGGAGCAGCTCGGGATTTCGAAATTGCAAGGAAACAGTTTGGAGATAAATTCGGAGCCATTCTTACAATTCGGGTTGGCTCAAAGGAAAATGCCTTTAAGCTTATAAATTCCTTAAAATATGCCTATAACCTATCAAATATCGGTGATGTCAGAACACTTGTAATTCACCCTGCGTCAACTATTTATGCAACCAATACGGTTGAAGAAATGGAAAAAATGGGCGTGTATGATGATCTTATCCGGATTAGTGTCGGTATAGAGGATTTTGAAGATATAAAAGAAGATTTTGAACAGGCTTTGGAGAAGGTATAAAGCCTCAATAATGTCAAAAATGTCAAAGCCACTAAAGTGTCAAAGTCACTAAAGTGTCAAAGCCACTAAAGTGGCTTGGGAGGTTAACATGATATATGATGTAATAATTGTCGGGAAGGGACCGGCTGGTTTATCGGCAGCCCTTTACACTGTTCGTGCAAATCTTAAAACTCTGGTGATAGGAAAAAACAACAGTGAGTTACTAAGGGCTCATAAAATTGAAAATTATTTTGGGTTTTCAGAGCCTATCAGCGGAAGCGAGCTGTTAA
>JAEYNI010000177.1 GCA_023412635.1 Bacillota bacterium | reverse complement strand
GAGTTCTGGAAAGTGAGGGCTTTAAAGTCGGCATAATTGCTCAGCCTAACTGGAAGAACAATGATGACTTTAAGAGGTTAGGACGTCCTAAATATGGTGTCCTTATTTCCTCCGGTGTTATAGATTCAATGGTCAATCATTATACTGCAAGCAGAAAAAGAAGGTCGAACGATCTTTATTCTCCCGGAGGGAAGGCAGGCTACAGGCCTGACCGTGCAGTAATAGTTTATGCAAATAAAATAAAGGAAATATTTAAGGATACACCTGTTATAATTGGAGGAATAGAGGCCAGTCTCAGAAGATTTGCCCATTATGACTATTGGGACGACAAGGTCAGAAGGTCTATACTTCTCGATGCAAAAGCCGATATTTTATCCTATGGAATGGGAGAAAAACCCATTGTTGAAATAGCAAAGCTATTGAGAAAGGATGTTCCCATATCCAGTATAAAACATACCCGTGGGTGTTGTTATCTTGCCGCCTATGATGAGCTTCCTGAAGAAATTAGGAATGCCATAGCTTCTAATGGCTCAAAGAAAGTAGCTGTATTGCCTTCCTTCGAAGAGGTGGCTGAAGACAAAAAGGCCTACGCCGAAGCCTTTAAAATTCAATATAATGAACAGGACGCCATAAGCGGAAGAATATTGGTTCAAAAGCACGGAGACAGATATCTGGTACAAAACCCTCCATCAATGCCTATGTCTGTCTCTGAACTGGACAAGGTTTATGCACTTCCCTATGAAAGAACCTACCACCCGGTTTATGAGAAATGGGGTGGGATTCCTGCAATTACTGAAGTAGAATTCAGTATAACAAGCCATAGAGGCTGCTATGGGGGATGTTCGTTCTGTGCGTTGAATTTTCATCAAGGAAGAGTGATACAGAAGCGCAGTCAGGCTTCAGTTATAAACGAGGCAAAGAAGCTTATCTGGACCGAAGGCTTTAAAGGCTATATACATGATGTTGGGGGACCGACTGCTAATTTCAGAAGTGTAGCCTGTGATAAGCAGGTCAAGCACGGAGTATGTAAGGACAGGCAGTGCCTGCATCCAAATCCTTGTAAAAATCTGATAGTAGATCATTCCGAGTATCTGGATTTATTGAGGAAGCTCAGAGCCCTTCCTGAGGTTAAAAAGGTATTTATACGTTCGGGTATCAGGTATGATTATCTTATGCTGGATAAAAATGATGATTTCTTTACTGAACTGTGCGAACATCATGTAAGCGGACAATTAAAAGTTGCTCCTGAACATGTAGTAGATAGAGTACTTGAGAAAATGGGTAAACCTGACCGGAAGCTATATAATCGCTTTGTAAAGAAATTTTATGATATTAACAGGAAAATAAATAAAGAGCAGTATCTTGTTCCCTATCTGATTTCCAGCCATCCCGGAAGCGATCTGAATGCCGCTGTGGAGCTTGCTGAATATCTTAAGGAAAATGGAATAAATCCTGAACAGGTACAGGATTTTTATCCAACGCCCGGAACATTGTCCACATGTATGTTTCATACTGGATATGACCCGAGGAATATGAAGAAGGTATATGTGCCTAAGTTACCCCGGGAAAAAGCAATGCAGAGGGCTTTACTTCAGTATAGAAAAAAGGAAAACTACCATCTTGTTGTCGAGGCTTTGAAGGAGGCTCATAGAGAGGATTTAATAGGTTTCGGCCCAAACTGCCTTGTTAAGCCTCTGAAAGGGATGATACTGTCAGGCGGCAGTAGCCAGAAGAAGGCAGATAGTATACAAAAGAAAGCAGTAAAAAAATCCTTTGACAGCAGCCATAAGCAGGCTGGCAGGAAGCCAGCAACCGATAGACAAAAGCAGGAAGGTAAAAAATCTGAAGGTTTTGGTCAGAAGAAGGCTTCAAAACAAACACTAAATAGCAGCAAAAAGACTGGAGGTACCCGAGGTACCAGTTCTACAGGAAGTGATCAAAAGTCCAGAGTAAGCAGCCCTGCCGGCAGCTTACCGAGATTTGCTGAAAAGAAGCAGAAAGACGGTAGTAATAATGCTGGAAGAAAGAGAATAGATGGGAACAGGAAGAAGGCAGGCGGTAAAAAGCTGCATTACTAAATAAATTGACAACGGTAATTCCTTAAAATAAAATATAAAGGAATCAAAGTAAGAAGATTTTTCCACAGCGGATGAATTTTCTTCCACTTAACAATAAATGCAAATGAGAGGAATTATATATGTCAGCAAAAGTATTAAATGGAACAGAACTTGCAGGAAAGGTTAAAGCTGAGCTTAAGGGAAAAGTTGAGGAGCTGAAGCAAAAAGGTATAAACGCAGGACTTGCAGTTATTATAGTAGGAGACGATCCTGCTTCAAGAGTATATGTAAATCATAAGAAAAATGATTGTGCCGAGATAGGAATTAAGTCATTTGAATATGCTCTTCCGGCATCAACTTCAGAGGAAGAATTGTTGGAACTAATTGAAACGTTGAATAACGATAATAATGTCAATGGAATACTTGTTCAGCTCCCTATACCAAAGCACATTAATGAGGATAGGGTTATAGCCGCAATAAATCCTCAAAAAGATGCAGATTGCTTCCATCCTGTTAATGTCGGCAATTTGATGATCGGTAAGCCACAGTTCCTGCCATGCACCCCTGCCGGAGTTGTAGAGCTTTTGGAAGCTAATGATATTCAGATTGAGGGAAAGCATTGTGTCATAGTTGGGAGAAGTAATATCGTGGGTAAACCACAAGCAATTCTTTTGCTTGCTAAAAATGCAACGGTTACAATTTGTCATTCAAAGACTGCCAATATTTCTGAAATATGCAGGAGTGCAGACATTCTGGTTGTCGCCATAGGAAAGGCAGAATTTGTTAAGCCGGAATATGTCAAACCCGGCGCAGTGGTCATTGATGTTGGTGTGTCCCGCGGTGCAGACGGTAAGTTGGTGGGGGATGTTCAGTTCCCGACAGTTTCAGAAGTCGCGTCTGCAATAACAAAAGTTACTGGTGGAGTAGGACCAATGACCAGAGCCATGCTTATGAAAAATACAGTTAAGGCCACCTTACTGCAAAATAATTTGCGTTAAGCCGAGAACTTTATTATATGTTTTTATTATTGTAGTCAGGAACATAATATTATAGGATAAATGTCACAAAAAAACGTGGCAATAACCTATGAATTTTTTAATTCTTGACATAAAAATTAAAAAAGATTAAAATTAACTTGATTATGACAATTTAGTTGGTTGTATTGTAGAAGGTCATTGTTATCAGAAAACACATTTGTCAGATTGTTGACTTTATGAATATATGCTATATGTAGGCTAATTTATATATGCAGGTTTGTTATTATATCTCATATCGATTTAAAGTACATTTATGTACTGATTATAGCCATAGGCATAAACTCTCAGTTTTTTGATTATGATCATACTGTTTGCGATACAGTAGGGGTTTTCTTTATTCCTTTCCAACTTTACCATCATAAAAAGTCAATTTCATTTTATACTTCGGACACCAAAGGCTAAATATTGACTATATTTCGAATATGAATTTTGAAAATTGAGCATTGAAAACTGAATAAGGAGGAGGTGTGTAACAATCGAACTTACAAGCATTTTAATTGGTTTAATCGTTGGATTGATTATCGCAGCAATTGCTTCATTTATATCTTACAGAATCTCTTTTAACAAGGGCTTTGAGGCCAGGAAAAAACAAGCTGAAGCCGCTATCGGAAGTGCTGAACAGGAAGCGCAGAGGATTGTCGGAGAAGCATTAAAGCAAGGCGAAGGTAAGAAGAGAGAAGCACTTCTTGAAGCTAAAGAGGAGATTCATAAAAGTAGAATTGAACTTGATAGAGATATCAAGGACAGACGTAATGAATTTCAGAGGCAGGAAAGAAGATTGGTTCAGAAGGAAGAAACCCTTGATAAAAAAGTGGAAGCCCTTGAACAAAAGGACGAAGCCTTAAACAAGAAGGTCAAGGATATAGAGGTTTTACAGGAACGTTCAGAAGAGCTTGTTAAAAAGCAGACTGAGGAACTTGAAAGAATCTCCGGATTATCTGTTGAAGATGCTAAAGAGTACCTTCTCAGAAATATCGAAAATGAAGTTAAGCACGAAGCTGCTGCGCTGATTAAAGAAATCGAAGCGAACGCAAAGCAGGAAGCAGACAGAAAGGCCAAGGACATCCTGGCAACTGCTATTCAGAAGTGTGCTGCAGATCACGTATCTGAAGCAACGGTTTCTGTAGTACCTTTACCAAATGATGAGATGAAGGGAAGAATAATTGGTCGTGAGGGAAGAAATATCAGAACTCTCGAGACCTTAACAGGAATTGACCTGATTATAGATGATACACCGGAAGCGGTAATATTATCAGGATTTGACCCCATACGCAGAGAGGTCGCAAGATTGACACTTGAAAAGCTTATACTTGACGGTAGAATTCATCCTGCAAGGATTGAAGAAATGGTTGAAAAAGCCAAGAAGGAAGTTGACAATACTATCCGTCAGGAGGGTGACAACGCTGCATTTGAAACAGGAGTGCATGGCTTGCATCCAGAGCTTATAAGATTACTTGGTAAACTGAAATTCAGGACTAGTTATGGACAAAACGTACTTAACCATTCAATAGAGGTATCACACTTGGCCGGTATTATGGCGGCTGAGCTTGGAGTAGATGTTCCTCTAGCAAAGAGAGCTGGTTTGCTTCATGACATTGGTAAGGCTATTGACCATGAGGTTGAAGGATCACATGTTACAATAGGTGCCGATGTAGCAAAGAAGTATAAGGAAGGCGCAGAAGTTATAAATGCCATCCTTTCTCACCACGGTGATGTTGAAGCTACAAGTATAGTTTCTGTACTTGTACAGGCTGCAGATTCAATATCTGCTGCAAGACCGGGTGCAAGAAGAGAAACTCTTGAATCGTACATCAAACGTCTTGAAAAGCTTGAAGAAATAGCAAATTCCTTTGAAGGAGTTGAGAAGTGTTTCGCAATTCAAGCAGGTAGAGAAATCAGAATCATGGTAAAACCAGAAGTGGTAAATGATGCAGATATAGTACTCAAAGCCAGAGAAATAGTTAAGAAAATCGAAGATGAACTTGAATATCCTGGACAGATTAAAGTCACTCTGCTCAGGGAGACAAGAGCTATTGAATATGCTAAGTAATTACTAATCCAGCCATAGAGCTGGTCATAAACAAAAAA
>JAEYNI010000358.1 GCA_023412635.1 Bacillota bacterium | reverse complement strand
GGGAAGAACTCTTCAAAAGGACTATGGACAGGAAAGTCAGGCCGCAATATTTATGCCCATTCTTGAAGGTCTGGACGGAGTTGAAAAAATGAGTAAGAGCCTTGGAAACTACATTGGGATAAATGAAATCCCCGAACAAATATTTGGAAAAGTTATGTCGATTCCGGACTCTCTTATTATCAGATACTTTGAACTGACAACTGATACTCATCCCGATGATATCAGGACTATTGCTGAAAATTTAAGGCTTGAGAAAGTAAACCCGAGAGACATAAAAATACAGCTTGCCGTTGAATTAACGGGACTTTACCATGGAGAAGACGCTGCAAATGAAGCCTTGAAAAACTTCAATCAAGTATTTCAAAAACGGGAAATTCCGGAGAATATTCCCGAGTTTGATATATCCGACCTTATGGAAGCAAAAGCCGGTGTTGATATAATAAAACTATTGGTTACAGCAGGTCTGGCCTCCAGTAATAGTGAAGCCAGAAGGCTGATTTCTCAAGGTGGGGTTAAGATTAACGGTATTAAACTAAATGAACAAATAAAAAATAATGGGGCACTGGATAATACCATACCTCTGGGAAACAATGATATTATCCAGGTTGGCAAGCTCAAGTTCTTAAAAATAAGGTTTTAGTCAAGTATACTATAGTCTAACCTAAAAAATCATAACAAGCACCGGACATACACCGGAAACACAAAAAAAGACTCACTGTTGATTCAAGGAGAAATTTATTATGGATTCAGACGGATATTATTATAGGCCGCTGCGACAGATATGTTTAAATGCAATCTGACGCAGCGGCTTTATAACTGAATAGCCCGTATTCTTTCAACATTAAGATATAATATTCATCCCGGAATAATATTATAGTACAGGTATATTCTATTGAGTCCATACAATACTTCGTGAAATACCACGTGGATAAAATACAATGACAGGAGTTGCAGGATGAACATAAATACTGATTATAACACATTCTTTAAAAACCATTATAAAGAAATAATAAAACTGGTATTGGCAGTTTTATTAATTAGCGCTGTAGCCTATGGACTAATTAGTTATATTAATGCACGTGAAAATTTATCCAGCAAATATTTTTATGACGGAATTTATATAGATGGAGTCAATGTAGCTGGTCTATCAAAAACGGAGGCATTTAGGGAATTAAAAAAAGAGTTCGATAAAAATTATAGCAAGTCTTCCATTAATCTGCTATTTGAGGAAAAGACCTGGATCTTACCGCTTACAGAATTAAATTTCAAATATGATTTTGAGACCACAATAAACAAAGCTTATGGTCTTGGTCGCACGGGAAATTGGTTTACACGGCTTATTACAATTAAAAGATTGAAGGATACACCGATAAATCTGATTGTTGCATCAAACTATGATAAAGCTAAATTGACTAAGCTTCTGTCGAAGCTTAAAAAACAAGTCGATTTTTCGCCGTCGAACTCCACATATGAATATAATTATGGTAAAATAAAATATACAAATGAAGTATATGGTAAGAGACTTGATCTTGAAACCAATACAAAACTAATTGAAGCCAGACTGATGAACAGAGATTTCAGTGACATTTGTCTCAATATTGAGTCATTAAAGCCTTTAATAACTGTAGATGATGTAAAGGATTTAAAAGATGTATTGGCGATATTTTCTACAAATTTTAATTCCTACAATAGTAGTAGAGCTCACAATATTGGGCTGGCAGCAAAGAAGATTAATAATTATATATTGTTACCGGGTGAAGAATTTTCAATGGACCACGCGCTTGGTCCCAGATCTTTTTCAAACGGCTACATGCAGGCACCAATAATAATGCGAAGTCAGGTTGTTCCGGGAACCGGCGGAGGTGTATGCCAGGTTGCAACAACTTTGTATAATGTAGCTCTTTTGTCATGTTTGGAGATAACAAAAAGAGTTCATCATTCAATACCGCTGGGTTATGTTCCTCCCGGACAGGATGCAACAATTTCTGAAGGATATATAGACTTGAAATTTAAGAACAATAGGGATTATACTATTTGTATTGTTTCAGAAATAAGTGGTGGCAGCATTACAGTAAAAATTATTGGTAAAAAAGTTCCCAAGGATGCATTACGAACTGTGCTTAGGCCTGTTATTATTGAGGAGTATGCTCCACCTGAGCCGGAATATATTATAAACAACAGTCTATCAGAGGGCCAGGTCAAGGTAAGAGTCAAAGAAAGAAAAGGTTTAAAAGTCGTTTTATATAGAGATGTATATGATGAACAGGGAACATTAATAAATAGTGAAATTATTAGTCAGGATATATACAAACCTGTGAGGGGACAGTTTGCTGTCAGCAGAAGAACATATGAAACACTGAAAAACAATTAAAATTTAGAAACTGTATTTAACAATCAGTTTTAAAAACCGATAACATAAGAGGTATATAAAATATTTTTTGTGAAGCAGATTTCCTCCCAAGGATAATAATGCTATGTTTGATGCAAATAAAATAACAAGTGATTAAGGGGTATGCCGAAATGAACAATTTACTTTATAACAAAAAAGTTATGTGCCCTGTCTGCAACAGGGAAATAGAGATTACAAAAGTCAAGACAAAAGGCTGTAAGGTTAAATCCCGAGACACCGATATGTGTGTACATTATGAAGACTTAAATGTACTTTTTTATGATGTCTGGGTATGTGAAAACTGTGGTTACGCGTCACTTCAAGACAAATTTGAAGGACTTTTTACAAGAGATATTGCTGTTATCAAGGATAAAATATCTAAAAATTGGGTTCAAAGGAGTTTTACCGGTGAAAGAGATTCGGATAAAGCTATTGAGGCTTTTAAGCTTGCACTACTCACCCTGAAAGTAAGAAATGCCAAAGCCAGCGAACTTGCCAAAGTGTGTCTGAGAATTGCCTGGCTCTACAGAGATAAGGGAGATACTAAAAAGGAAATTGAATTTTTAAACTTTGCATTAAATTCATATAATGAGGCATATTTAAAAGAGAGATTTCCATTGGACAAGCTTGATGAATTTACCTGCATGTATATAATAGCAGAATTATTCAGACGTGTAGGCAAGTTGGAGGAAGCTATACAATGGTTCAGCCGTATTGTCTCCTCTGCAGAAGCGAGAAGAAATCCGAAATTAATTGATATGG
>JAEYNI010000334.1 GCA_023412635.1 Bacillota bacterium | reverse complement strand
ATAGAAGACGCTTTTCAAAAAAGGCACGATTTACTATCAAAGATATATGAGACGACTAAGGGCCTTATCAAGTTCAAGGAAAATGAAATGGAGGCTATTGTTGTCATGTTAAATAATGTTAAAAATGCCGGGACAGGATTTAATGAACGGCTTAGGCATCAGGACCAGGTGAAAAGCATTCTTATCAACAATCTCGAAAAGCTTAGAGATGAAAAGGTTAGCAACCAGTTTTTAATTCTGACTCAGTCAATTAATGAAGTAGAAGAAAACTTATCAGCAGCAAGAAGATTTTATAACTACTCAGTCAAAGAGTATAATTCTGAAATAGGCACTTTTCCAACATCTATTATAGCTAAAATAAAGGGGTTTCAGACAATGAGCTATTTTGAGGTGGAGAATGAAAATATAAAGGAAAATATAGAAATAAAATTCTAATCCGTTTTTATCTTTTACCCTATTCAATTCAGTTAAAAGTTGGCTTACTTTTTACGTCTATTCAGAGCTGTTGTGATATAATTAGGATGACAGCTAGTATTAGAATAAGAAAATAGGATAGTTGGGAAATATTAAAATGGAGACACACATGAAAGATTTTGTTCACCTGCACGTACACACCGAGTACAGTCTATTGGACGGTTCAAACAGGATCAAAGACCTGATTCAAAGAGTTAAAGAGCTTGGAATGAACAGTGTTGCCATAACTGACCACGGAGTTATGTATGGTGTTGTCGAGTTCTATAAGGAAGCAGTTAAAAATGATATAAAGCCAATACTTGGCTGCGAAATATATACAGCAAAGCGTAGTATGCAGGATAAACAGCCCGGGTTGGATTCCGACTACGGGCATCTTGTACTGCTGGCAAAAAATCAGACAGGGTATAAAAACCTTATGAAAATAGTATCCCTTGGATTTACCGAGGGTTTTTATTACAAACCAAGAGTTGATTATCAGACGTTGGAAAAGTATTCCGAAGGTATAATTGCTCTCAGTGCCTGCCTTTCTGGAGACATTCCTGCTGCCATTCTCAACAACGATTATGAAAAGGCTGCAGAACTGGCTAGAAAGCTTAATTCTATATTTGGCCAGGATAATTTTTATCTGGAACTGCAGCACAACGGCATAAGCGATCAGAATTTGGTAAACCAACAGCTTATTAGACTTTCCCGAGAACTTGGAATACCACTTGTAGCCACAAATGATTGTCATTTTCTCACAAGGGAAGCTGCTCGCTCCCATGAAATACTGCTATGTATTCAAACGGGAAAAACCATAAACGATGAAAACAGGATGAGATTTAACACCGAAGAAATATATGTTAAATCTCCTGAAGAAATGTATGAGAATTTCAGGAATGTTGAAGCTGCACTTAGAAATACAGTTAAAATTGCAGAGATGTGCAATGTGGAACTGGAATTCGGGAAGCTGCATTTACCAAGCTTTGATGTTGAAGAGGGATATACTCCCTATGAATATCTCAGAGAAAAGTGTTACATGGGCTTGACCCAAAAATTTGGAGAGAGCTTCGATGAAGAGGTTAAGCAAAGACTTGAGTATGAACTCTCTGTCATATCCAAGATGGGGTATGTGGATTATTTCCTGATTGTTTGGGACTTTATCAGATATGCCAGAGAAAATGACATAATGGTTGGTCCCGGAAGAGGCTCTGCAGCGGGAAGCCTTGTTTCCTATTGCCTCGGAATAACAAGTATAGATCCTTTGAAATACAACCTTCTTTTTGAAAGATTCTTAAATCCCGAAAGAATCAGCATGCCTGATATAGATATCGACTTCTGCTATGAAAGAAGGCAGGAGGTAATTGACTATGTCATCAGCAAATACGGTAAGGACAAGGTTTCACAGATTATAACCTTTGGAACCATGGCTGCAAGAGCTGCCATAAGAGATGTGGGCCGAGCACTTGATATACCTTATGGAGAGGTGGATATCGTTGCAAAGATGATACCATTTCAAATAGGTATGAATATAAACAAGGCTCTGGAAATTAACTCCGAACTAAAGAAAAAGTATGAGCTTGAAGAGCAGACACGTTTACTGATTGACACGGCAATAAGCCTTGAAGGGTTACCCAGACATGCTTCAACCCATGCTGCCGGAGTTGTTATATCTAAAGAACCGATTGTAGAATATGTTCCTTTGCAGCTTAATGAAAACAATGTAACCACACAGTTTACCATGGGTCTTCTGGAGGAGCTTGGTCTGCTTAAGATGGATTTTCTTGGACTGAGAACACTCACTGTAATCCGTGATACGGTAAACCTGATAGAACTGGGTCATAATAAAAAAATTGATATAAACAATATAAATTATGATGACACCGATGTATATAAAATGATAGGTGAGGGCAAGACTGTTGGTATATTCCAGCTTGAAAGCGCCGGTATGACCCAGTTTATGAAGGAACTGCAGCCGAACTCACTGGAAGACATAATTGCGGGTATTTCCCTGTACAGGCCCGGCCCTATGGACCAGATACCCAGATATATAAGAAATAAAAATAACCCCAGAGAAATCAAATACCACCATCCCCTCCTTGAAAACATACTGAATGTTACTTACGGCTGCATGGTATATCAGGAGCAGGTAATGCAGATAGTAAGAGAATTGGCGGGATATTCTTACGGCAGATCGGACCTTGTCAGACGAGCAATGTCCAAGAAAAAAGTTTCTGTAATGGAGCAGGAACGTAAGAACTTTATATATGGTATAAACGATGAAGAGGGTAATGAAGTAGTAAGAGGAGCTGTAAGAAATGGCGTTGATGAGTTTACCGCCAATAAAATATTTGACGAAATGATGGACTTTGCCAGTTACGCCTTCAACAAATCCCATGCAGCTGCATATGCTGTTGTTGCTTATCAGACGGCATGGTTGAAGCACTACTACCCCGTTGAATTTCTTGCAGCCTCATTAAACAGCTTTTTGGGCAGCAGTGACAAGGTTTCACAGTATGTAAATGAATGCAAGGCACTAAATATAAAAGTTCTACCTCCCGACGTAAATGAAAGCAGCGTAAGGTTTACAGTTGTCAATCAGAAGATTAGATTCGGACTGGCAGCAATAAAAAATGTCGGTGAAAATGCCATACAGTCTATGATTATAGAACGCACTGAAAACGGCATGTTTACGACTTTTTTGGACTTTTGTCAGAGAATAGAAGGTCGGGAAATAAATAAAAGGTGTATTGAAAGTCTCATTAAGTGTGGAGCCTTCGACTCATTGAATGTGTACAGGTCCAAGCTTATGGCCGTTTATGAGCGATTTCTGGATGGAATTGCCCAATCACGGAAGAAAAGCATGGAGGGGCAGCTGTCGATATTTGATTTAATGCAGGAACCCCAGGAGTCCCTCCAGG
>JAEYNI010000267.1 GCA_023412635.1 Bacillota bacterium | reverse complement strand
ATTTATCCCCTGATTTTGAAAATATACGATGTCCTCTTTATCTGCAGAATCAAAATCCCCAAGAAGAACATCAGGCTTTATTCCCAGCTTCCGAAGATGTCTTGCCCCTCCATCAACTGAAATTATGTAATCGGCTTTATCAAAAAATTTCCTTATAGCATCATAGTCTTTAATAGAACCATTGCATACAATAACTGCTTTCATTCCTTCACCAAGTAAACCAATTCTTATATTTTGAATAAACCGGTTTAAATAAAATCCGGTTGTTTAGCCTATCACTAGTAAACAATCATAAAGTACTTTTGTCAATAGCGTTAAGCCTTAACTGCTTTATAGCCTCCCCAACATCAGGCTTTCCATATACAGCTGAACCTGCTACTATTACATTTGCTCCGGCCTTTGTTACCAAACCGATAGTGTTGACGTCAATGCCGCCATCCACTTCAATATCTATGTAAAGCTTTTGTTTATTTATCATACTTTTTAATTCTTCAATTTTTCTTGTGGAAGAATTAATATAGGATTGCCCGCCAAATCCCGGATTAACTGTCATTACGAGAACCATATCAAGGTCCTGCAAAACATATTCTAAAACAGACAAAGGAGTAGCAGGATTTAAAGCAACTCCCGCCTTTTTTCCGAAGCTTTTAATCAATTGAATCGTTCTGTTCAGGTGCAGGCTTGCTTCTGCGTGTACAGTAATTATATCTGCTCCGGCGTCAGCAAACTTTTCAATATATTTGTCAGGCTCGGAAATCATTAAATGAACATCAAAGGGTTTATTTGTTGCCTTTCTCAAATGCTTAACAACGTCGGGACCTATTGTTATGTTAGGAACAAAATGGCCGTCCATAACATCTATATGAATCAAATCTGCTCCACTTACATCAACCTTCTCTATCTCTTCACCAAGGCGGGAAAAATCTGCTGCTAAAATAGATGGTGCAATCTTTATCACTTTATCACTCTCCTGGATTCTGTCTTTTTGGACTTGTATTGCGGTATATCTTTTAATATCTTATATAACTGTGTATATCTCTCAAAACGGTTTTTATCGATTTCTCCGAGTTCCAGTGCTTCTCGGATGGGACAGCCTGGTTCGGTGATGTGACTGCAGAAGGTAAATCTACAGGCATTAAGGTATTTTCTGAATTCTGGATAATAGTTCTGAAGTTCACTATAAATCATATCTGTAATTTCATAGGAACTAAAACCCGGAGTGTCTGCAACATAACCTCCATATTTCAGTTCCATAATTTCAGCATGCCTTGTAGTATGCTTTCCCCGTTCAATTTTCGCACTGACACTGCCGGTTTCCATTACCCAGGAGTCCATGATATGATTCAGTATGGTAGACTTCCCCACTCCAGACTGACCTGCAAATACACTGATATGATCCTTAAGCTCTTCCTTCAGCTGTCTGTAACCTATATTCTTTACCGAACTCACATCTATGCAGTTATAGCCTGCCAATGTGTATGCTTCTCTTATGAGTTTTGCATTTCCATCGTCAATATCTATTTTATTTATGCAGATAAGAACATCTAAATTCTTCATTTCTGCAGTTATCAGTAACTTGTCCAACAGCATAAAATCAGGGCTTGGTGCCTTAACAGCAACTACTATAACCAGTTGGTCAACATTGGCTATTGCAGGGCGTATTAATTCAGACGTACGCTTTTGTAATTCATCGATATTACCTAATTTCTCCTGTTCATCAAGCACACTGAAGCCTACCCGGTCCCCGGGGAGCGGTACAATGGAATCCTTTCTGAATACTCCCCTTGGCTTACATTCATATACGTCACTATTAATGTCGTCTTTTACGTAGTAAAAGCCTCCAATCCCTTTTAAAATTACTCCTGTTGGCAATAAGTTACCTCCTAATTAACTGTATTATTGTTAACTTGATTGTTATCGTCTTTATTTTGGTTATCAACCTGTTCTGCAGGTGTAAATGGATCTGATGGCGCTGTAGTTTCAGTGCCATCACCAGCGGTATTTGTAGTAGGTGCAGTCTGCTGAGAAGTATCGGTAGCCGGTTCTTGTTCAGGTGTAAGCCAGATGGTTACAGACTCACCTTCAGCAATTTCAGAATCAGCCTCTGGCAGTTGCTTATTAACAATGCCCTTTGTTACTCCCGGAGGTAATATATTTCCAAGCTGTAATTTGTTTTCGGCCAGTACTTTTTGTGCCTGGAGTTCTGTTTTTCCAACAAGATTAGGAACCTTTATTCTTTTTGTCTCCTTGCCCTTGCTTACGTATATAACTACCTCTGTGCCTTCCTTGACTTCCTCTCCTGCTGCGGGTACAGTTCGTATAACATAATCTGCCGGAACCTCTTCATTAAATTCCTTTTCAATTTTTGATTTTAGATTATTGGCTTTCATTTCATTTTCTGCTTCTCTATACTCACGGTCTTTTACATCCGGTACTTTGGACGTTTTGGGACCACTGCTCACAGTGAGCTCCAGCGAGGTGAAATTTCCACTCTTGTAATCTGTTCCCGGGGGTATACTCTGATCGATTATTATCCCCTTTGCCACAGTTTCACTGACCTTCATGTTCGGGGTTATATTAAAGCCCTTTAGTTCCAGCTCAGCCTTAACAGCTTCATATTCTCTTCCAACATAGTTTTCCATCTGATAAGTAGGAATTTTGTTTCCCTTGGTAAATATGCTGTAAACCATAAAAATTGCTAGAGCTATTACCAGTATACTTGTAACGCCAGCCAGCCAGTACGCAACATTGCTTTTCTTCTTGGTCTTCTTGGCTTCACTGTTTTTATTGTTGTATTGATTATTTCGGGATTCATTAACAGGCCCGGAGGAGTTAACCGGCTTCATACGAATTGTCTGTCCATTGATATTATCCTGTCCCACAAAGCCTCCCTGAGGCTGAACTAAAACTCTGTTCAAATCATTTATCATTGAGGTAGCAGTCTGATACCTGAGATTTTGTTCTTTTTGTATTGCTTTCATAATTATTTCATTTACGCCATATGGCAAGCTTGGAGCTATTTTATGTGGCTCTACAGGCATTTCCTGTATATGTTTTAAAGCAACTGATACAGGAGTATCGCCGTCGAAGGGTACCCTTCCTGTAACCATTTCATACAGGGCAATTCCAAGTGAATACAAGTCTGATTTTTCGTCAATGAATCCCCCTCTGGCCTGCTCGGGTGAAAAATAGTGTACAGAACCAATTGTGCTACCAACCATTGTTATAGTTGAGGAGGTAACTGCCCTCGCTATACCGAAATCTGTTACCTTTGCAATTCCTTCCTTGGTCAACAAGATATTGTGGGGCTTTATATCCCTATGTACAATATTGTTTTTGTGTGCATGTTCGATGGCAGAGCAAATTTGAATTGTGATTTTTACAGCATCCTGCCAGTTAATAGCTCCGTGTTTGTTTATAAATTCCTTTAAAGTCATACCATCAACGTATTCCATTACAATGTAATGTATATCATCCTGATGACCTACATCGTAAATTGAAACAACATTGGGATGAGACAGACTTGCAACGGCTTGAGCTTCTACCTTAAAGCGTTTAACAAACTCTTCGTCATTAATGAATTCAGAACGTAATATTTTTATAGCTACAAATCTGTTTAAAAGCGTGCATTTAGCCTTATAAACCACAGCCATTCCGCCGCCGCCGATTTTCTCCAGTAACAGGTATCTATTTCCCAATACTTGACCTTCCATAACTCACCTCAATCTATATTTTTCCGACAATCACGGTAATATTATCTTCTCCACCCTTATTATTAGCATTTTGTATTAAAGTATCA
>JAEYNI010000240.1 GCA_023412635.1 Bacillota bacterium | reverse complement strand
GACTCTGATTTTCATCAAAGTCTTTTCTGGAGCTGGCGGACGGAATTGAACCCCCGACCTGCTGATTACAAGTCAGCTGCTCTACCTGCTGAGCTACACCAGCATATTTAACTGTGTTTCACTGCCGTAGCAGATGATTTATCGTGTTCAATAAGATAATTGGCTCTTGACACTTTGATAGTATAACAGCAGAATTATTATGTGTCAACATATTTTATTAAGAAAACTTACGGAAAATTTACGTATTTTCTCGCCGTAAAAGCCGCCATTTCATTAAGGCAACCAACCGTTGTATAGTTCGATTATGTAGTTACTTTGGCAAACTTCTGAAGTAAATATGATTTCCGTCCGGGTCGCAAAAATGCATGTTCTTTGCTCCCCACGGCTGTAGCTTAGGAGCATCAATAATATGTATTCCCAGGTCTAATAACCTCTTATATTCTTCATCAACATCGTCAACGGTAAAAGCTAGACTGATATTTTCATTATGGTTATTTTTTTGCTTACCGTTATTATACACCGTCAAGGTAGTACCTTCCGTTATGATAAACTGGTGTACTGCATCCTTACAATCTGAAGATATATTTAAAATCTCCCTATAGAAATCGGAAATTTTAACTACATTATTTGTCTCTATGCAAACCTCTCCCAGTTTCATATTTATCTCCTTTTTATAAGTTATATCTGATGGTTTTCAGTCATTTTATTAATCTTATCATACCAGGCAGGAAAGCTGAATACCATACTTTTATAAATGCAAAAATTATTATTGGGTTATGCTGATCCTCGTTTCTCACACCAGGACAAAAAAACTGACTTGCTAAACACAAGTCAGTTTTTTGTCTACTGGATCAACCAGCATTATGGTGGGAACTATAGGGCTCGAACCTATGACCCTCTGCTTGTAAGGCAGATGCTCTCCCAGCTGAGCTAAGCTCCCACAGGTACAGTTTATTAACTTCAAGCCTCTTATTTCTAAGTGCTGAGGCCATTGTATTTCCTGTAAGAGGTATTATAGCACAGTTATTTTTAAGAAGTCAACCACATTTAACGGGGATTTTTTTGTGAACATATGTAATTTTAATGCTTTATTACCCATTTTCTTCTGTTTTTTTGCCAGAAAAATTGTATAATAAAAAATATGCCTGCGGCATTTATAACAGACGACTAATATATATCATCGTCATAATGTTTTACAATCTGCATAAAATAAGGTTGGTTTGCTGCGGGCGTTATAAATTATTATATTATTGGAGGGAAAAGTATGACAATTCCAACACCCCATATTAACGTAAGCGAGCAAGGTATAATAGCTGAAACAGTATTAATGCCTGGAGACCCTCTCCGTGCGAAATTTATTGCAGAAACTTATCTGGAGAATCCTGTTCAATTTAATACAGTAAGAAATATGTTCGGATATACAGGAACCTACAAGGGCAAGAAAATTTCTATAATGGGCTCCGGAATGGGTATGCCGTCCATTGGCATTTATTCTTATGAACTTATACATTTCTACGGAGTTAAAAATATAATCCGAATAGGCTCCTGTGGTGCTATTCAGGAGGATCTAAAAATAAGAGATATAGTTATAGGCATATCAGCTTCTACAAATTCAAATTATGCGACACAGTATGATCTTCCAGGAACCTTCGCACCAACAGCCTCCTGGGCTTTGGTAAAAAAAGCGGTGGATATTGCAGACCAAAAAGGTATCCCTACAAGAGTCGGTAACATTCTTTCATCTGATATTTTCTACGATGATGACCCGGATACATGGAGAAAATGGGCTAAGATGGGCGTATTAGCCATAGAGATGGAGGCAGCTGCACTATATATGAACGCGGCACGTGCTGGAGTAAATGCTCTCTGCGTTTTAACAGTTTCGGACTCATTAGTATCTCATGAGGTTACCACCGCCGAGGAACGTCAAACTTCTTTTACCAATATGATGGAAATTGCACTGGAGCTCGCTTAAACTCTTTATTGAATAATATCAGAATATTACTGGAAATTGTTAAAACTAAAAATTAATGGTTTAAAAAATGGAATAGTGAAATAAAAAGTGAAATTATTTGTCTAGCCTTTAGACAGGTAATTTCACACTATTTCATACAGTTTTACTTTTTTATTACAAATATTAATTTATTCTTAACAATACTTTTACAATAAATATTACTTTGGTATAATCTATTGGTTAACAAATCAATGGAAGCTGGGAAGAAAAATGAAAAAGATAAACAAAGGAATTTTTTCACTGTTCATAGCTGTTGTTATTAGTGTCATAGATATTTTTTACAGGGGAAACGGGTTTTCTCAACTGATACTTGCTTTAGCAGCCTCATATGTGGTTTTCAATATGCCGGACATCCCTGATAAACTTAAGGCAATACCTTACTCAAAGTTTGTTTTATTTATATTGAATATTGGCTTATTGGCTTTAACCTTCAACAATAAAATTTTATTAGTTAATATGCTGATGCTATCTTATTTGATTTGGAGTGCGGTTGCACCATTTTTATTCAAATATAAAGTATTTTTTCCTATAACCTTCGTATTATGCTTTGTATCGGTATACGCAGCAGCCTATTTGAGTTTCAGTATACCTCTTTTCTTAATTGTTTTTTATCCCATATATGCATTAGGCGCCATTACACATAAAAAGAATATACTAAAATCCGATAAAATATGGGTATTTGGTGTATTTAATCTGATAATTTCAGGAGTGCTTCTGGTATTATTCATGTATAAATCCCTTGGACAAAACATACTTGGCAGCATCCTGTTCACCAATACTGTAAAGCTTGGGACAGTAACAGCTGTTTACCTGCCTTTTTTAGCACTCTTTCTTGCATGGTTTGCAACGTCAGGCAATCTACTGTTTAATATGCTGTTATCAAAGTTTGAAAAGGGAAATTCTGTCTTTGATTTATCAGATTATTTCAAGCCGGTTTTGAACTTTATATCCTTTTTTGCAGTTATAGTTATATCAACTTTTTTATGTGAGTTTTCATTAAGGCAGGATATCAAAACAACAATTATTGATATGCTTCATCCGAATATCATGTTTAATATATTGGTATTATGTAGTTTATATCTAGGACTTATTTGTTTGGTCGGTAAGGGTATCTCTAATATTATTCTTGCAATTTTTACGATTTTTTTAACTGTTGCCAATTTCATTAAGGTAACTTATTTTGATGAACCGTTCTATCCATGGGACGTGTACATGATAAAAAACTTGTTCGGCATCAGCAAGGAATACCTTAATGTACCTATTGCAGTGATATCAGTTCTTATTTTGTCAGGGTTGGTATTCCTTCTCGTTAAGTTCAGAAAAAATGTATTCAGATACCTGAAACCAAGATTTAATTTTATTTTATTGCCTTTCGCGCTTATATTGTTCCTCCTTAATGCCAATGTTTTAACCGATTACAAGCTTTCAGTCCAGGTTGGTGTTCAGAGATCCTGGTATATAGGTAAATCTGAAATACTTGCCAACGGTATGTATGCTCAGAATTATTACTATCTGACTGATCTGAATAAATACTTGAACCCTAAGCCG
>JAEYNI010000239.1 GCA_023412635.1 Bacillota bacterium | reverse complement strand
TGCCATAAGAGGCTCATTGCCAAGAGGAACGTGGAATAAATGCGAAAAAAATCACCTTGCTAGGGGTGAAATAATCAAGCGATAAAATTGACCCATTTAGGGTGAAATAATCATAAAGTATTGACACCCCAAATTAATAATATAAGAAATTAATTTTGACAAATTCTTTTCTTTTATACACAAAAGTGTAACATTTTCTAAGTAGTTTACATAATAATGTATTAGTCGATATAAATAATCAAGAAAGGATGTAATTTGATGTCAAACAATTTTAGTGGCGGCAATTTCGAATCTCTTCTATGCAATTATGTCGGAGAAACGGTCACCATCTTTACTAAAAGCGGCGGACAGTCGGGCTCGGGCTTTACAGGTGTAATACTGTCTGTTAATGATTGCTTTGTTAGATTAATAACCAGAATAGGACCTGCCCCAGGATGCGCTCTCGGTAATGCGTGCAACGGAATGGGCAACTATGGTACAGGTTCCTGTGGCGGGGACAACGGCTTCTTTGGAGGCCATTACGGCTGTGGAAACGGTTATGGAGGCTACGGCGGTGGCGGCAAAGGTAAATCAGCCGGCGGCTTTGATGGAATCCCGGTTTACTCTGTTGGTTCAGTAACTGACATTCCACTTGATTCAATTGCTTCATTTGTTCACAATGCAGTATAAGATAAAACTATATGTAAATATGAAATAGGTTACTTTGGGGGCAGTAATAAAGAGACCCCCTCCAAATAAAGAAAAAGCTCCTTTCCTGAACAGGGACCTGCATCTGGGATGCCGGTCCCTATTTATATCACTTAACCTAAAATTTCCATATCTCTGTATAGATTGCTCGCTTTTCTCTTCCTTATTTTAATGGTATAAAGGCAATTCCACCCGTATTACAAGATGATTCCCGATTAAACTTGCCCCAACGGAGCCCCCCTTCTGTTCAGTTAAAAGCTTAACTATAGATAGTCCTAAGCCGGTGGAA
This sequence comes from Bacillota bacterium, assembly GCA_023412635.1. Taxonomy (GTDB): domain Bacteria; phylum Bacillota; class Clostridia; order Acetivibrionales; family DSM-1351; genus Ruminiclostridium. The sequence continues at coordinate 8,058 of JAEYNI010000239.1, read as the reverse complement.
GCCTTGCTCCTAGATTTGTCAACCGTATAGACAAGTCCCCATACAGTTTCAATATACTCCTTACCCGGATTGGCAGCTTTTAGTTTACTTCTGAGATTGCTCAAATGTGTTTTCACGGCATTATCATCACCAAGGTATGTCTCCTGCCAAACCGTTTCGTACAAGTTTGCCTTGGTGAATACCTTCCCCTTGTTTTTTAGCATTAATTCCAGTATCTGATATTCTTTTGCGGTCAGATCAAGTTCTTTATCGTTTACTGTAATCCTCCTGGCATTGTCATCCAGTACCATATCCCCATAGTGCAAGACCATTTCGGCATCAGACTGTTTGCGATAACGCCGCAGATTGGCCTCCACCCTTGCTGCAACCTCTCCCAGATCAAAGGGCTTGGTTATATAGTTATCAGCTCCCATTTTCAAAAGATCAATTTTAGTTCCAATCATGTCCTTTGCTGAAATAATAATTACAGGAATATCTGAAAAACCTCTTACTTCTTTTAATATTTCATCTCCGCTTTTATACGGAAGCATAATATCCAGAATTATCAAGGCGTATTGCCGTGTTTTTATTTCATTAATTCCGTCTGTACCTGTATATACCTGATAAATGTCATAACCCGCATTTACAGAACCTCTGCCAGCATATTATTTACATCTCTGTTATCTTCAATGATTAAAATTTTGTCCATATGTTTCTCCGATTTCTGTTACTTATCTATTTTAAAACTTTGTGTTTTCAAATCACAGTAATATCTTCCCTCAAAAGCTGTAAATTTTAATACACAGTAATCAGGATCAGTAACACCTTTAGGATAGAAGATTCTATCTCCTGTTTTCCACAGAGACTTTTTGATTTCCAAGTCCTCAAGAACTTCCATGGTTCCCTTTAACATAACTCCTTCATAACGAACTAAACCTTTATGGTAAAAATACAGACAAGCCTTGGGATTATTTTTATAATGACTGACACGAATTGAAGAAGTATTTGTTGAAAAGTAAAATATACTAATACCGCCCTCTATTTTTCTAGGTGGAAGCATTGCTTTAGAATTGGGGTAGCCTTCTCCATCAACTGAACTAATAAATGCTACACGCTGCCTGTCAATGAATTTTCTAATTTCTTCTTCAGTCATCTTTTTGTTCCTCTCCGCCTACTGTTTAAGTTATATGTCTTTATTTTTCCAGCTCTTTGGACTTAAATGTATTCATAAAATTGTCTTTTTTCAAAATGAATCTCCCTATGATATAACTGTCAATGAATAAAACCAAAACATCCAATCCGCTTCTTAATAACATTTGCGGCATGGTATCCTTTAATACCAACCCCATAAAGCTGTTAAAAATAATCCAGTTCAGACCAATAATCAAGATAAAGCGTACGGGCATAATATAGGCCTTACGTTCATTTGATAATAAAGGATACAAGATGGTATAAATAAATCCTAATACTTTTCCAAATAAAGCTGTCCAAATGTAGCACGGAATTGTATATGTATCGCAGTTGCTGGCGACAATACCTGTTTCATATGCTACGGTTCTTTCAATAAGAAAGCTCAATGTTATAATAATTATGGCATACACACTTTCCTTTTTATTGAGGCCCTTTACCAAATCCGTTTTGTTGTTATGATTAATTATTGTAAATCTTGCTACGATTATACATAATATAAAAGCAGGTATTGCATCCCCCAAACCCATAAAAAATTGATAACGTATAAACTCCGGTCCGTATTCGGTAAAAGGCGAACCTTCAACAAAAACCTCCTGCATTGCAACAAGGTAAATCAGCGCAAACGATAGACCTAATCGTATACCAGTTTGCATTAAAGGGGTTTTGGTATTTTTACATATGTATCTTACAGCAATGGTACATTGAATATACAATAAAATAAAGTAACCTGACGCTACGGCCGGAAACCCAATTAACTTAACTAAAACACCGTCTAAATTTCCCACATCAACCGGTGCAGGGACAACAGCGTGAACAACTATGGCAAATCCGGCTGAAAATATTATTACGAAGAAATTGATAAACAGTATCTTTAAAGTACCTGATTTTGCTGCTTCCATAAGCTTCTTCCTCCTAACGGCTAATAAGCTGAATACTATATATGTTTCATATTTTTGTTTTTCAAATTTACACTGCTATTGGCTGCAATAATTCCTTTAAGATTGTGATCCCATTCTGAAAAATCATATATGGGTATTCTTTTATTGTTTACTATTATCTCTACAATTAACTTTACGTTAACGTATTTTCTGCAATATCTTCTCAACTTTATCTGCAACTCCAGAAACACCTATATCCGCGCGGGCCTTATTCATAAATTCTTTAGAGTTTGTCTTTATTGATGGGTCATTCAATACATCCATGGTTTTCATATATATTTTTTTTGCAGAACATAGACAAGTCAAGTCTGTCACCTGTTTCCCAATCTGTAGTTCTTCAACCCTGAAAGCATTGATCGGCTGATCATTAATAATAGGTTTGACCAGCATTGGCACTCCATAAAATATGGCTTCATTGACACTATTCATGCCTCCATGAGTAAAAAACAGGTCTACGTGCTGTAATACCTCCAACTGAGGTACAAAAGGATAAGCATAAATATTATCCGGCAAATTACCAAGTTTCTCGGGTTGCATTCCTCCACAGGATAAGATTATTGTCATCTCCCTATTACCGAATGCTTTTATACATTTTTTAAAAAACGTCTTGCTTCTAATCATAGAACCTAATGAAATATATATGATAGGCGCTTTCATTTCTCCATATGGAATATTAATGTCTATTTTACGAGTATTTTCAATTTCAGGGATACTAAAAATAAATCGTTCATCAAATGTGTCTCTGAAAGGTTGAAAAGCTTCTGCAACATAAACAATATTTAATTCAGCCGTATCATACAAAACAGCTGAAATGAGATCCTTATTCTTAATACCCATTTGAATTTTTGCTTTTTTACTTAACGCAAATTTATCTAGAATCCCATATTCCCTCATTGCTTTATTAAACAGTTTGCGTCGTTCCGGATCTTTTTTACTTTCCTTTATTGCCTTATCATTCCATGGCGGTGTTAGCATCAGTCTTATACAAGGTATTCCCAATTTATCTGCAATTGATTTCCCATGATATAAAAATGAGTCATAAATAAGAAGGTCATAGTGTTCCTGTAATGACAATGCGGCGTTATAAGCTCCGAGAAAGCATCTTTTTAATTCCTGTAGTTGAGATAAGTTTTCCAGAAAATCTGAATACGGAATGAACTTTGCACCTACATCCTCAATTTTATTTTTCCATTTCTGTGCATTTATGAAACACACATTATGTCCACGACTCACAAGTTCTGCAACTAGTGGAAGGGTGGGATTTACATGCCCAGAAAATGGGGCACTTATTACAAGAACTCTAGACATATTGCATCCTTTCTTGAAACAATATAAATGTTCAGACTTGCTTTATAGTGTCATTTCCTGTACAAGATTACTAACTTCATTTATAAAGGCGCGTACATCCTCAAAGCCGGAAACGCCCATTTTAAATTTTAGCTTACCATGACAAACCGCTTTCTGCTTATTATGAAACTTATATTTGGTACGTGCCAGGCAGGTTTTATAACATCCTACACATTCATCCAAATTGTTAAACATACGATCTGCAAAACCAGGAATCTTCCCTGCCAGGCTGTCCAGAGTTTCTTCCAGCATGTTGGCTTTTCGATGCCAGGTCTCGGGCTTGCCATTGGTTATCAAGTACCATTGCAAAGAGTGATCAAAAATATCATTACTTAAATATATAGCATAGGACAAACCATACTCAGATGCCACATACGTTATTTTATTTCCGTTCTTCTCAAGCTGCCTTTTAAATTTCAATAGCTTTGAAGACTTTAGGTATCCATCAATACTAATAATTTCTCTCTTAATATTCTCGGGCAGGAGTGATATACATTTCTCAAAGGTCGGTTTTTCCCCGGCGTCAACAGCGATATTTTTTGTAACTGCAGCCGGCAGCTCCATTTCAGAATGAACAATTCCGCATGAATTGTCATACTCCGTTATTGAAACTGCTTTGATACACAAATCTGCCAGCTTATCGCAGGTAACTTTTATTTCTAAACCCTTTTTATTCATTTCTCTGAATGTCGGAGATTTCATATATCTTTCTTTCTGTGAATAATACCGTTCCTCGCCGTTAATTAGTATTTGCATTTCTTTTATGTCGTAAATCAAAGATATTTCAACAAATTCATTCAAAGGCATAGAATTATGAAAGAATTTTATTTTCCTATTTGGAGCTGCAATATCATCAATACGCCTGTTATCGGACCATAAGGTACCGAAATTAACATGTCCGCTGCCTATAAGCACATACATGCCGGGAGCATCTATTTTCGCAGTTATGTCAATTTGTAAAGGTAATTTATATTTATCAGGCAGCCCCACATACGAGTTTATGGATAAGTGTTCCGAATCAAAGCGCTGAGTAGGTATTGAACGCTTATTTGTCATAAAGAGCATGTTATCTCTTAATTCCCATTCAACCTGTCCCTTAGACGTAAAATCAGCTAAATTGATGTTATATTTTTTCATGCAAAGCCTCCCGGTAGCATTTAATTATTGTATATCAACAGTTCCGGCTTTCACCAACAGTGCACCCGGTATCAGTTCAAGAGCCATGCACCACTCAGCCTTTTTGGTTTTATCGGCAATATGGAATATTCCATATTCATAAGTCCCCTTAAAACCAAACTTATGATAAAATTCCGGATCACCGCAGAGGAATACAGCAGTAAATCCCATATCTTTTGCAATTCGAAAAGCCTCCATCATCATTGCGCGGGCAATGCCTTTCCGAAAAAAATCGGGGTGAACACTTATGGGAGATAGCAACAGTTCTGTATAAACCCTATCAGGTGCAGTAATATTTGTTTTATATAAAACAATCTGTCCAACTAGTTTTCCGTCATCGTTTTCTGCAACCAGTGATAGCTCTGGAATAAAGGTATCCTTTTCCCTGACCTCATTCAAATAATCCCATTCCCCGTCATTAGTTGATGTAGCAAACGCTTTCTTCACAAGTTCATAAATTTCATCGTAATCGGTAAGTTGTTCTTGTCGTATAAGCATATAGTTCTCCTTTTTATACTCTCCTTCGGCCACAATTATCGCGGTACCAATCGGAGTACTGAATTGTATGGAAATTAATTATCATCTTATTTTAAATACTTAAAATAGTAAGTTATAATCTACAAATTTACACAGTCTGAAAACAAGACTGCTTCAGCCTTTCTGATAGAGCTAACCATATCATTCACATTATCCAGTGGCCTTGAAAGTTGCAATCCGGAGAATCTGTCGAGCTTACCTCTATGATTATCTGAACCTGCTGTTTTTAACAGGTTGTAGTTATCAGCGTATTGCTCCGCCAATTTATTTTCAAAGTCAGTTCTGCATGAATTATCTACTTCAACAGCATCCACCTTTCGAGGCAATAATCTGATCATGTCTATGTATTCAGCCTCGCGAAACGGGTGAGCATGAACAATAAATCCTCCATACTTGTGTACAAGGTCACAATATTGGTTTATATCAATACTGAGCACTTCAGGATGGTTGAGCAGCCATTCCTTATCAAGACCATATGTTAACAAATCTGTACCCAGATAGGAATACTCCCAACCGAAAAACACATCAATTCCGATTCGCCGGCCCTCTTGGTACGCGTATTGATAACCCTTACAAAACAGTTCAATACGCTCTGACCAGGACAACTCACTAGGGACAGTTGTATTTCCGTTGAGGAAGTGGTCTGTTATACAAACTCCGCTGTATCTATATTCCTTGTATAACTGTACAAGTTTGACTGCAGATATTCTGGAGCATTTGCTTACTTCAGATGTATGAGCATGTGTTTCGTATTTATATTTTTTCATATATAATAGACCTCTTTCCAAGTGAATATTCTTTGTCGATTAGTACATTATACCTGCAACTATGAAGCAAATGCTTGCAAACAGCCATAATTTCCACGCTTTTATATTCATACCTACAACCTCCAAACCAACTTGCCTTGGTTTATGTAATCTTTAGCAAATATGACCCTTTTACAGCAAACTACTTTAGCTGATATTTGTATCATATAACTCTTTCATAATTTCATATATTTTACGGGTAGTATTTACATTTCTCACTGTCACATTTTTATATAGGGCAGTTCCCACGAGCTTCTGCAGACCGCTCCTTGTAGTATTTATTTTATCTACAGCCCACAGAATGGCTCCTGATACATACATAACGGTATCTATTTGAGGCTTAATTTTTATTTCAGCAGGCAATGTCCCCTTGTCGATTTCTTCCCATAGGAATAGTACGTCGCCTCTCATATTTTCATCATTTTTCCAGGATTCTGGCAACACCTTCATCATATACTCAAAATCATTTATATCGCGCACCAACACTTTTATATCTAACCTAAAATCTTCAAAAATAGTTTTTTGGAGAATTGATGTAATTTGTGTCTTTGTATGCTTCATATCTATAAAAATCACGTTGCCAGAATTAATATATGTGCTCACAGATTCCATACCTGCCCGTACACAGGTTTCTTTCAGGAGCTTCATATCAATTTTGATTTTTCCGCCAACATTTATTCCCCTCAGTAAAGCAACATAAACCATTCATTATCCCCCTTTATAAGCGGCAATAGAGTATACCGGGTATTCATCTACTATTTCAAAACCAAGTTTATTCGCCACTCTTTGCGAGGGTAAATTATCAACTGTAGTCTCCCAAAGGGGTAATAAACCCTTTTTCAGTTGATTACTTATTAATTTACAAGAAATAAGTGTTCCATACCCCTTATTCCTCTCCTGATTATCAAAGGTATCGAGGTCAATAAAATAGTTATCTCCATGAACAAATCCATTATTTAGGCATTGAGATACTATCTTACCATTTTTCTTTATTGCCATAACAAATACCTTCTTCTCAACTTCATCACAGGTAACATATTTCTGATACTCTTCTGGGATAATAGGGTAAGCTCTCTCATAAATATCAATGTCCTTACAAACTTCTAAATTGGAGGCAAAGGTTTCAAACTTTTGTTTATTTAAAAGAAAGGTATTTTCATAATGCTTACAAATTTGATACTCCTGCTGTAATGACTCATTCAACACAGTATCCCATTTAATACTATTATCAGCATAAAACTCAAAGCGTTCCTCACCGACTTCCTTTATTATGGGAATAATTTCTTTATTAAAGACATCACTTATAAAGTCTCTATGTTCTGGTAATAGGTTTTTACAAGCTATATATGACCATCTGGAAATAGCCCATACAACGGCAATTTCAGGCTTATCCCTATTGTCTACAAATACCCTTCCTGGAAAATTCCCATTTAAAACTGCAAGTGCAGGAATTTGATATTTGTTTTCACTGAAAAAGTTTACTACATTTTTAAACTCATTATATTCTAATTGAACCACTATATCTATTCTCCTTTTGCCCGTTATTAATGAATATGTAATTATCTTAAAATAAAAGAAGTAATATAGCCCGTTGTATATTGTATAGCATTAGCTCCACTGTGTGCTAAAACAGGACACAATAAACTCCTTGTTTTTACAAATATGGTTGTCCAAACAGTTCCTAAAACAAACGTAAATAATAACTGTAGTGGGTCAAGATATGTAATTGTAAAATGTGGATATAAATTATATCCAATATGGGCAGTCATAAAAATGAAACCGGATATTATTGAAACATGCGGAACTGTTATTTTCCCAAGCTTAAAGCTACCATCCCAGTAATTGATCAAGATAAAAACTACAAAACTACGGAATAGTGGTTCCTCACCTATACCAGCTAATATTACTCCTACGATAAAGTCCTTTAGTATATAACAAAAATCAGGCGGGCATAAGATTTTGATATAGCTGCCAAAACCTTGTGACAAATTAAGAGCAATTACAAAAAAAACAATTACTATTACCGACCATATTAAAATAAATCTTTTTAATATTCTTATACTCAAGTCTTTATTGTCAAAGTT
>JAEYNI010000103.1 GCA_023412635.1 Bacillota bacterium | reverse complement strand
TTAATAATTGCATTGATTCTCATCATTAACTCTTTAGGAGAAAAAGGTTTTACAACATAATCGTCTATTCCAAGTTCAAAGCCATGAATTTTATCATACTCTTCCCCTCTGGCAGAGAGCATAAGTACCGGGGTTTTTTTTATCTTTCTTATTTCCTTACAGGCTGAGAAACCATCCAGTTCCGGCATCATAACATCCATTACAATTATATCGAAGTCCTTTTCCCGGCAGATACGAACAGCTTCCATCCCATCTGCCGCCTCGCTGATTTCGTGGCCTTCAAAGACTGCGTATTTCTTAATAATATCACGTATTCCTGCTTCATCATCAACTACCAGAATCCTGTACATACAGTCACCATCCTCTTACACTAAAAGACCCATTACAATTATTTTGCCAGGATAATATTATTATATATCATTCGCGCAAAATAATTGTGATGGGCCTGTGAATTTCAAATGAAATTTTCTGTTAAGCCATAGCCTTAATAGCTCTTTTATTTTGGTACATCTGGTGGTCAGCCTTATCCAGAAGGCCTTCAACTGTGATATCCAATTCTCCGTTATACTGCGAAAAGCCGTAACTTATGCTTATGTTATAATCTTTATTTACAAAGGGTTTCAGCTGCCTTAATTCCCCGGAAATCCTTTCCATAACCCTTTCAGAATAGTCCATTGTACAGCCCGGAAAAACAATAACGAATTCATCTCCTCCCAGTCTGCTGATTACATCCGTCTCCCTTATATTCTTCTTTATGGTAGCTATAATGGTCTTTATGAGGAAATCGCCTTCCCTGTGGCCAAGCATATCATTTATTAACTTTAAATCATTTACATCAATATAGCATATTGTCATGGATATTTTTTGCTTTTTGCACTGTCCGAGCTGGTCCTCAATGAACTTTAGCCCCGAGCCTCTGTTAAGGGTTCCCGTCATAACATCCTTGAGGTTGTCCATTTTTAGTCTGTCGTACTTTAGTCTGTTGAGTAAAAAGTAGTTTATGAGATATAAGGTTCCTGCAATTGAAGCCAATAATACTGCAACTATTATGATAACGCTTATAAACAATATATTGTTTCGAGTAACCGCATCCTTGAACTCAAAAGTAAAACTGAACAGGCTGAATACGAATAAAAGGATAACAAACACTGTAATAAGGTTTCCGCAAAGCAGAATCATGAATTTCTTATGATTTTTATAAATCCTCTTTCTTGCTTTAATAAAATCATCTGCAAGAAAATTTAATACGATATAGGAAAACAAAAAGGACATGAGTTTCCCGATTGTCACGTGAACAAAGCTTGACAGAAGCTCATCCGGATTAAGTTTCATAAAATTAGCATAAGCAAGGGATACAAGCAGGTCTCCGAGGCTGAGTATTAAAACGCTGAGAAATACTGAAATAGTCGTATAGTACATATTATGTTTATATAAAGGAATCACAACAAATAAAATTGTTATACAAAAAACTATCAATTCCATTCCCATATTCAGATCTGGTATCGCTACGTTAACTGACGTTATAATGGAAGCAATAGACAAGCTGCTAATAATATGATTTATCATATATGCTTTTTTAAGATCTGAATTTATTCTGCAGATTATGTAACAAATAATAGATGATGATAAAAGCGCCGAGTAAAACTCAAGGCCAATACTAACAAGCAATTCCAATCACTCCCCATTACTTTCTATATTAGATGTACTATGCTCTGATTCACAATATTTTAATAATGTATATTATATAATAACTTTTATTAAAAATACTGGATATATATACCAAAATTAATCAGGGTTTTAATTTACTTTTTGTGTAACATAGCTAACAGTGTGCAAATATATATCCGATATATCTCCGAATCATAATAATATTCTGCACTATTTCCCGAGCTTGTCCAAGTATCAAAGTACAAAGCATAATTTATGATAATTAATGTTATTTAACAAGAAAAAAGCTCAAATATACTTAATTCGAGCTTTTTTCTGAAGCTTCGGGCTTTTTGTTAGTACAGTCCATTAATAGTATAATATACAAGAGCAAACGGAACAAGCGTTCGCTGTTTATAATTTTACAATCTATTCTGATAAACTATCTGATAAATCAAATAATACCTTTAAGTTTCTCGGGATAGCTTGATACCATTCATCCAATCCCAGCTTATAGACTTTTTCCTTTAGCTGTACCGAAAAAGTATCAATGGGCTTACCTTCCAATAGCATACAGGTTTCGTCTTCCGAAAAAGCGATTGAGTCAATAACCTTATCAAGCTCTTTCATATTCATGGGACATGCTCTCTGGCATATCAGGCAGTCGTATAAGGTGTGATGGACAGCCACCGGTAACCAGTCCGGGAAATCACCGGGTACTTCATTTATACAGGACAAGCATCTCTGATTATCAATCAGAAACCTGTCCTTAAGAATAGCACCGGTAGGACAAATGTCAATACACAAACGGCACGTACTGCAAAGCTTTGCATTATGTACTTCACTCCAGGTATCCTCCTCAACCTCTATGTCCGAGAAAAAAGCCATGTAGGAGAAGTTACTGCCAAGACCATCTATGTATGTAATATTATTACGTCCGTATTTCGCCAGCCCACAGTGTACACCCAATCTCTTTAGAGGAAGGTTTTCAGCCTGCATTATGGAATATCCGTTTTTTTCTGCAAATTCCTTTATATAAGCTTCCGTCTTATCAAATTCAGGTCGTACCAGGCTTAAAAAAGTTTTTTTCTGACCATTTCTATAAAAATCTACTTTAGCGTAAAACGGATGATGTACCGCTATAAGAATTATAGATTTTACATTAAATTGTGCTTGAGTCGTCTCAAACTTATACAACTTATCTACAATCCATGTCTGAAAACCATTCAGTTCTTCCTGTTCCTTAAAGTCTGTTATGATTTCCTCCAGTTCTTTCAACCGGCCTGCTGAAATTATCTTAAGTCTGTCACCGTGCTCAATCGCGATGGTCTCAAGTGTTCTTTTCATAAGTTTCATTTTCCTCCATAGTATTCATTATGAAAATTATAGGCCCTGTTAACTAATCATTTTTTCCTCTTGAAAAAAAGACCTTAGATTATTACTAACAATAAAACTCTACCATATTATACCTATATCTACAAATAAGTACTATACAGTGAATGATTTGTGTACAGAATTTAACACAAAAAAGCCACAGTTCCATTGCGTTTCATAAAAATTTTGTGAATTTTTACTGTGCAATTTTTCTATGGCTTCTGATTAAACTTTTTTATCTGATGACAAAACTTTTTGCGCGTAGTAAGACTTTGTTATACACTTGTAGAACTCATACACAATAGTACAAATTCCTATGAAAATCTATATTTCTCTTCTGCCTTCCAATGCCTTTGCAAGTGTAACTTCATCTGCATATTCTAGGTCACCGCCCACTGGAATTCCGTGAGCTATCCTGGTAGTTTTTATACCAAGAGGCTTGATAAGCTTTGAAATATACATTGCAGTTGCTTCTCCTTCAACATTGGGGTTTGTAGCCAGAATAACCTCCTTGACTTCACCATCCCCCAAGCGTCTGATCAGTTCCTTTATTTTTATGTCTTCAGGCCCAATACCCATCATAGGTGAAATTGCTCCATGCAGAACATGATACAGGCCTTTGAATTCACGTGTGCGTTCCATAGCAACAACATCCCTGGCATCCTGCACAACACATATTGAGGATTTGTCTCTTGAGGTACCGCTGCATAGAGGGCAGGGATCCGTGTCAGTTAAATTACTGCAAATAGAACAATATTTAGTTTTTTGCTTTGCGTCCAGTATGGAATTCGCAAGTCCCTGTACCTTCTCCATTGGCATGTTTATAACGTGAAATGCCAGTCTTTGCGCTGACTTGTGTCCTATACCGGGCAGCTTTTGAAATTCTTCTACAAGCTTTGCAACAGGAACTGCGTAGTAATCCATTTAAACCTCCAGGTCCCAAACATGTCTTTTTTATCATATCCCTACCACGACAAATCTTAAAAATTATTCTAACTAATCTAAAAACATCTATTGATGCTAGAACAATCCCGGGAATCCTCCCAAACCGCCGGTAATTTTACCCATTTCAGAGTTAGCAACTTCATCTGCTTTCCTAAGTGCTTCATTAACGGCGCTCAATATAAGATCCTGTAGCATTTCTACATCGTCAGGATCAACAACTTCTGGCTTTATAACAATTTCCTTGATTTCTTTTTTGCCTGTAGCAACTATAGAAATTGCTCCGCCCCCCACAGAAACCTCCACGGTCTTGTTCTCCAATTCCTGTTGAGCCTTTTCCATGTCCTTTTGCATCTTTTGTGCCTGCTTCATAAGGTTGTTCATGTTTCCGCCTCCGAAGCCACCGCCACCAAAACCGCCTCCCGGGAATCCGCCTCTTGCCATATATAACTTCCTCCTGTTTTATGGAATTTTATAGTTAAAATATATCTTATCCCAATCAAATAATACCAATTATTTAATTGCTCTTTAATATTATAACTTATTCATCTATTATATCAAGGTGAACATTGAGCTTACCCGCAATTTCTCTTGCATTTTTCAACAGAGCACTTTCCTGCTCTTCGTTTTTAACTGATGTATGGCTTGGAACTATATTTTCAAGCTCCTCCTCATCAATAAATTTGATACGTACCTGTCTGCCCAGCTTCCTTGCAAAAATGTCCTGAAGCACCTCCACGTGCTCGGGCTTTGCCACTACAGTTTTAAACGACCCGACACCGGAAGGAAAAACAATAAGAATAGTTGTTTCATCCCCAACTACAGCCCTCGCGGACATTAAATAGGTTGCCAGCATCATTCTTCCGCTGGCTTTAAGCTCTTTCATTACATCAGGCCATTCCTCCAAAGGCTGGTGTACCGCCTTTTTTCCAGCTGCACTACCGGCTGAGCCTGTACTGCTTGCGCCGGGACCGCTGCTGCTGCCATGGCTGCTGACTGAACTTCCGGCGCCTGTAGATCCATTTGCTCCAAATCCAGCCTGCAATCCAGCTCCACCTGCCGGGCTTGAGGCAAATGGATTTCCGCTCCCACTTGCACCCGGTACAAATCCATTTGGACCTGGTACCGGCGGCACTCTGTCAAGCACCCTGCCGGAAGCCTGACCCTGGGCTGGAAAACCTGCCGCAGGCGCAGCATCGATGATATTCCGGGGTTGTGCTGCGCCTGCACCGGATTTGATGGCATTTTCAAGATCAGCAATCCTGTCAGCCAAATCATTAGTATCTGTGCTTTGGCCCGTGCTCCCCACACTTATGGATATAAGCATCACTTCAAGAAACACCCGTTGATTTAGCGCGTATTTAAGCTGGGACTCAAAGGCTGACAGTTCCTTTATTATTGCAATTATTCTTTCGTTGGTAAAGGCCCCAGCCTGCTCCTTCATATTTTCAAGATACTGTTTGCTTATGTCAATAATATCCGTCGGATTTTTGGTTATTTTACAAAGGAGCAGGTTTCGGAAATACATAACAAGATCTGAAGCAAATCTGAGAATATCCCTTCCGTTGGAGGACAGCCTTTCTACACCGCTTACCAGCCCCTCCACGTTTTTATCCTTTATATAGTCAACAATTTCAGCTATAAAGTCATCACTTACAATACCGATTACGTCCAGTACGTTCTGATGGGTTATTTCGGTACTTCCCATGGAAATACACTGGTCGAGAATACTCAGTGCGTCTCTCATGGCACCATCAGCCAACCGTGCTATTAGCAGCGCTGCATCATTCTCAAGTGTAATACCGCTTGCCCCTGAAATAACTCTGACCCTTTCAGCAATGCTTCCGGGAGTTATCTTTTTAAAATCAAACCTCTGACATCTCGAAAGTATGGTAGCAGGCAGCTTATGAGGGTCGGTAGTCGCAAGTATGAAAACCACATGGGCAGGCGGTTCCTCAAGGGTTTTAAGCAGCGCATTAAAAGCCCCTGCCGACAGCATATGAACTTCATCGATTATATACACCTTGTACCGCGCCTGGGAGGGAGCATATACCACTTCGTCCCTTATTTCTCTAATGTTGTCAACGCTGTTGTTGGAAGCCGCATCTATTTCAACAACATCAAGAATAGAGTCACTTAATATGCCCCTGCAAATCTCACATTCATTACAAGGGTCTCCATCCTTTGTATTTAGACAGTTAATGGCCCTGGCAAATATCTTTGCCATTGTAGTTTTACCCGTACCCCTTGTGCCGCAGAAAAGATACGCATGCCCGATTCTCTCAGACTTAACAGTATTTTTGATAGTTCTGACCACGTGCTCCTGCTCAACAACATCTTCAAAGACAAGGGGTCTCCATTTTCTATATAAAGCTGTATATGACATACTCCTTTTCCTCTCTTTCATACGGCAGCCCGTAATCAAAGTACTTAAGTCGTTAAATGATTAATGTATCTTATAAAATAAATATATTTACTTCCAACTCTGTAGTTATCTTAATAATAACACAGCTTTCGAGGACAGATAACATATATTTAATATTTTCCCATTAAACAAAATGAGCCTGTTCTATAAGTCATATGACCCTGAACAGGCTTGCTTTGTTTATATTTGAATGGCCGTACACCCATCGTCGATAGAAATATATAGCCGTTACCATTACAGTTAACTCTAACCAGGTAACCTAGCGGCACACAGAATTAACCGCTTACCGCTGCTTCCTTCCGGACCTGACGGG
>JAEYNI010000024.1 GCA_023412635.1 Bacillota bacterium | reverse complement strand
ATTGAAATTCAATTTTACCCGTACCAGGGCTTACTATTGGCCAACCATCCTCCCACTTGACAGGCATCAGGAAGGTCTCACGGCCGAGATTTCTGAAGTATCCGCCATAAGGACGTGATGCTAAAGCGACCATCCACCATTCACCGTTTTGTGTTTCCACAAGGTCAGCATGGCCTGTATTTGCTATTGGATAGCTTCGGCCAAGGTGCCTGTGCGTGAGAATTGGGTTGCTGGGGTTACCTTCATAGGGACCGGTAATCTTTGAGCTTCTGGCTATTGTGACGCTATGGTGATAATCAGTGCCGCCCTCGGCTATCATCAAATAATATATCCCCGAAATCTTATATATGTGAGGCCCCTCAGCCCACAGAGCATTTTTTAATGCTCCTCTCCATATTCCATACCTTTGTCCGGTCAGAGTCATACTCTTCAAATCCAATTCCTGAAGATATATTTCATTGTCGCCGAAGTAACTTCCTCCTCCTGGAACTTCACTGGTTCCTACATAGTAAACTCTACCATCATCATCAAAAAATAATGAAGGGTCAATTCCTGGAGCATTTGGCAGCCAATAGGGCTCCGACCATGGACCGGAAGGGTTTTCGGCCGTTACAATAAAGTTACCCCCTCTTGTGACATTTGTTGTTATCACATAAAACTTACCCTGATGATATCTTATGGTAGGCGCATATATGCCATCTGAATGCCCACCTTCATCCAAATCCAGCTGAGAAGGCCGGTCAAGGACATGGCCTATTTGCTTCCAGTTAATAAGATCCCTGCTGTGAAAAATGGGAACGCCAGGAAAATAAGAAAAGGAGGAAGTAACCATATAGTAATCTTCATTGACCCGGCATATGGACGGATCAGGGTAAAAACCTGGCAAAACAGGATTTGTAAAGTATTCTTTGTTTTTATTTTCTTTATGAGCAATGCTGTTATCATCCATATGACAGCAGCCGGTATTTAGTCCGAAATTTGTATTCATATTATCCTCCATGAGCTATTATAATTTTGAGCTACCATAAATAATTCTTTATAGTTCTTATTTAATATCTGTCACCGTTCCAGCCTTTATTTCAACTAGTTCCCCGTCATATACCAACCACAGATCTCTATTGGTAGGATTTTTTACCTTTGTACCATCTACGCTGAAAATCAAACGTTTGTAATCATCTATATACTCATATATTTCGATATTGGTAGCATACCATATATCATCTCTTCTGCCCAATAAATTACCAAAATCCTTAATAACCTTCCAATTGTTTTTTTCTTCAAATTCGTAACTATGACCCCATAAATAGAATAAATAAGGTGAGCCGTTTACTTTGTCCTCGATAAATTTTCCGGCCAAATTAAAAAGTTCCGGTGAGTCATGGTGACAAGTAGCAGTCAATCTCAGCCAGTCTGTTGGAATACGGAAGTCATTTGTTGAAATGACAGTTCTGGAATATACTATACCGCAGGATTCTAATGCTGATACCACAGTGTCATTGAAGGTTCCGTAAGGATATGCCATACCTCTGACAATTGTACCAAACATTTTTTCAAGGTTTCCCCTGTCTTGTATTATTTCCCTTACAACCATGTTGATTGGAAGCTGCTCAAGGAACGGATGTGTTAGGGCATGTACTGCCACCTCATGGCCAAAATTTAAATATGCCTGCCTGACCTGTTTTTCAGTCATCCTCCGATGTATTTGCCCCTCGGGGAATACTGTTCCCTCCTCGGCATATAATCCGCTATTGATATTAAAGGTTCCCTTTAAGCCATATGTATTCATAATGTCTATCAGTTGTATATCCTGCTCAACTCCGTCATCATAACTTAATGTAAGGGCTTTAGCTTTTCCTTCAGGAAATCTCATAAAAACGCTTGACATATATTTTCCCCTTCTACGCACATGGCGCATACACAAATAGTAATAAAAGGACATTTAGTGGCTTTTCGCTGCGTGAAAGTCACGATGACTTTCCACATGTATTTTTCACGCTAACCTCCCTGGACATTCTCATATTACTATTTTGCTATTAATTTTGCTTTAATTTTGCTTTTAATTGTGGTTGTAAATATTTGAATTATACCATTTTTTTAGGGGTTATTTCACTGCAAAGAGATACAAAAAAAGTAATGCTTTTTGTGCTAAATACTATATTCAAGTTAAGAACGCACATGTAGAATAAAAAACGTATGTCAAGAATGTTTTTTAACAACCGGTATCCAAATTTCGCTTTTGTAGTCAGTTGCACTCAAATCACCTTTCGAGTACCACTCCACTTCTGGCGCTTCTGCATGCTCATATCCTGATGTAGGAAACCATTCGGAAAAAATCCGTCCCCATACTTCTGCCATAGCTGTAGGCATAGGACCGGTTATTTCAAATATTACCCATGTATGAGATGGTATTTCGAGCTTACACAATGTTTCTGGACAGCTTTTTTTCGTTGTGGTGGCGATATAATAGTCAGTTGTATTATCCTCATACATTCCACTGTACACGCCTAATAAACCATATGGTTCAGTGTCTCCCAGTCCATTTATTTGCTCAAATGTCTCTGTCGATGTCTCACTCCACATTCTTCCGATGCTTTCACCTAAACCATCAACGTGTGAAAACCTCTGCTTTACACCTACAACGGTAAATGAATCTTTTTGCTCGATTCTGTAGTTCATCTCAACCACTCCTTTTATTGATAAGGAGAATGTTACACGGGGATACGCTTTTAGCGATATGCCTTTTTCTCTTGCTTTTGAGGGTATAACTTCATGCATTGCAATAAATGCACGAGAAAACGAGTCAGGCGAATTATAGCCATACTTCAAAGCAATATCAATTATTTTCTCGCTACTATTCTGCAAATCAAAGGCAGCCAGCGTAAGCCGACGACGGCGTATATACTCTGATAGCGGTATGCCTATAAGAAAAGTAAACATGCGCTGAAAATGATATTGGGAACATAATGCTATTTGTGCAACCCTTGCGTATTCAATTTCAGCATCAAGATTATCTTCAATATAGATGTTAATCCCTGTTGTCACTTTCTCACAATTCCGCATTAATCAAAAAGCTACTACATATATAGTATATTTGGGGTTATCTGGAGTCAATAGTAAATCATGTATACAACAAAAGCCAGGCTACTTACCGTGCCCGGCTTTTTAACTTATCCTCTATGTAAATTTATGATTTTCAGTGTTACATTCATCTATGTAAACTTACTTCCCCTGATATTTTGCCTTTGTTGCTTCCCCGCCCCGTATATGCCTCTCTGCCTTATTCTCCTCGAGTATGATTCTGACATCATTCATAAGTGTTGGATTTATTTTCTCTAGTCTTTCAGTTACATCTTTGTGGACTGTGCTCTTGCTGATTCCAAACTTTTTAGCTGCGTATCGTACTGTTGTCTTCTTCTCGATAATATAATTCGCGAGCTCTAAAACTCGTTCTTCTATATATTCCTTCAACCATATACCCCCCTTTAATAAGGCAAATATTTACTGCAAAGTAGGCAATCAATTATCAATAAAATGCAAGAGAATAGTTTTATTGCAATTGACCTCCATAGCTACACAGGCAATGTCTACGATGTATCTACTAGATACATTGTATATATATGCCTTTGAGGTTTGGGTTATGAATAATATAAATTAATATTCCAGATGTTTTAATAAATATTAATTTATCGACAAGACTTACATTATAGTTAGAAAGAGAATGAAAAACACCTCTCAAATTGTATCTTTGGGAGGTGTTTTATTCGTTTATTATTTCTAGATATTTTAGTCATTGGCGCCTTATTTCTACTTAATCACAGTCATTCCGCCCATATACGGTTGAAGAGCCTTAGGAATGTTTACTGAGCCGTCAGCATTCAGGTTGTTTTCAAGGAAAGCAATCAACATTCTTGGAGGAGCAACAACGGTGTTATTGAGTGTGTGGGCAAAGTATTTGCCATTTTCACCGTCCACGCGGATTTTCAAACGGCGGGCCTGAGCATCTCCAAGGTTTGAACAGCTTCCTACTTCAAAATACTTCTTTTGTCTTGGTGACCAGGCCTCAATGTCAACAGATTTAACTTTTAGATCAGCCAGATCTCCTGAGCAGCATTCCAGTGTTCTGACCGGTATGTCAAGTGAGCGGAACAGGTCCACTGTATTTCTCCACAGCTTATGGTACCACTCCATACTTTCTTCCGGTTTGCAAACGACTATCATCTCCTGCTTTTCAAACTGGTGAATTCTATAAACTCCTCTTTCTTCAAGGCCATGAGCTCCCTTTTCTTTTCTGAAGCACGGGGAGTAGCTGGTCAGGGTCTGTG
>JAEYNI010000347.1 GCA_023412635.1 Bacillota bacterium | reverse complement strand
GCAACTTTTTTAGTTCCTCATCAGTCATTGTATATATCATTCCCTAAGATTACCATTATTTATGATGGGGTGAAATAATCATACGATAATCTTAAGGGTGAAATTATCACAAATTAAAGACAATTTATTACATTTAATATTTACAATAATAACCTGATAGTGTTATATTTACTTAAATGGGTAGTATTCTCAAAATTTGTACGGTCAACTTAGTTATATTTTGTATGGTTTTTAGTTGATATGTAATGATTAATGAAACTACATCAGCAGAATTGAAAATTTATTTTTATATGACAGCTCATATCCTTGCGGAATGAGACCTAAGGAGTATCACCCCTTAATTGCGGGAGGTGGTATTCATGAGAAATTATATTATGAACTTTGTGTTACAAACATCTAAATTTACAAACACAATGATCTCTAATGACATTGATGGTAAAGTAGAGGTAAGTGATACTCTTTTTCTCATTGTTCCCGACGGGGCTCTCAAGAAGATATTGAATTATATTGTGAAGTTGTCTATCAGAAATAAATACACTGTCATTGAAGTATTCATTAGCATATCAATTTTCGTTAATTTAAATATTAATGATACTTTTGGTTATTCTGCCCATCCCTTTTTAGGAATCAACACAAGTTGAATTGTTGCATGAAAAATCATACATACGAGAAGTTGTATGATCGTCCAGCTATGTAGCGATTAACGCAGAAGGTTAAAACAGGGTTGCAGCTTTTTGCAGCCCTGGAAAGGATGATAGGTGGGAACAAATGAAAAACACAATTCTAACTTTTAAAGAGGCAAAACGAGAGAAAAGAAAATTAACCATGCTTACAGCCTATGACTATTCTACAGCAAAACTTATGGATCAAGCCGGAATAAACGGCATTTTAGTCGGTGACTCGCTGGGAATGGTGGTACTGGGTCACAAGGACACCCTACAAGTAACAATGGAGGACATGATTTACCATACAAGGGCTGTTTCAACAGGTGTAAAAAATGCATTAGTTGTCAGCGATATGCCCTTTATGTCATATCAAACATCGGTATATGATGCGGTAAATAATGCAGGCCGCCTTGTTAAAGAGGGCCGTGCCAGTGCAGTCAAGCTGGAAGGCGGCAGCGTGGTCTGCCCGCAGGTCCGGGCTATTGTCAACGCTGGAATTCCTGTAATGGCACATATAGGATTAACACCTCAGGCAATAAATGCTTTAGGTGGTTTCAAGGTTCAGGGAAATGATATGGAAGACGCACGTAAACTTGTAGAATCGGCTAAAGCGCTGGAAGAGGCGGGGGCTTTTGCTGTTGTGCTCGAATGTATTCCATCCAGGCTAGCAGAAGTTATATCCCAAAGTATCTCCATTCCCACTATAGGAATCGGTGCCGGAAATAGCTGCGATGGACAGGTATTGGTATATCAGGACATGCTGGGTATGTTCCCGGATTTTACGCCAAAGTTTGTCAAATGCTTCTCAGATATAGGAACGCAGATGAAAGCTGCTTTTACAAAATTCAAATTCGAGGTGGAAAAAGGAGAGTTTCCGGCACCTGAGCATAGCTTCAGCATAGCCGAAGCAATCATAGAAAAATTATATTAAGCATAAAGGCTCAGTAAGGGAGATTAATTATATGATAATGTTAAATAAGGTTGAAGAGGTTCGTTCGTTAATCAAGTCCTGGAAAAAGGAAGGGCTTAGTATAGGATTTGTGCCGACAATGGGCTATCTTCACGAGGGGCATCAAAGCTTGATCATGCGTGCCACTGGTGAAAATGATCGTGTTGTGGTAAGCATATTTGTTAATCCTATGCAGTTTGGACCTACTGAAGATTTTAACAGTTACCCCCGAGATTTACTGCGTGATTCGGTTCTTTGCCAGGAAAGCGGTACACATCTTGTTTTTCATCCTGATGCATCTGATATATATTTATCAGACTTTTGTACATATGTTGACATGAACTCCCTAACTTGGGGACTTTGTGGTAAAAGCCGGCCGGGCCATTTTCGTGGAGTATGTACAGTAGTTAACAAGCTTTTCAATATAGTATGTGCCGACCGGGCTTACTTTGGGCAAAAGGACGCGCAACAGCTGGCAGTGGTGAAACGTATGGTCCGTGATCTTAATATGGATATGGAAATAGTTGGCTGTCCCATCATTCGAGAGACGGACGGATTAGCTAAAAGCTCACGAAATACATATTTAAGCCCGGCGGAACGTTCGGCGGCTCTTATTCTTAACAGGTCACTTTCCACCGGCAGACAGCTACTGGAAAAGGGTGAGACAAACTCAAAAATTATCATCAGGGCAATAGCTGAAAAGATACAAACAGAACCTTTCGCGAAAATAGATTATATAGAGGTTGTGGATGCAGATACGCTGGAAAAGATGGATTTTATTGAAAAGCCTGTTCTTGTGGCTCTGGCGGTGTATATCGGGCAGACCCGCCTTATAGACAACTTTATTTATCCCACGGAATTACAGGAATAAAGCCTCTTTTATTCGCATTATAGCGGCAGAGAATATAATTTTTCATTACATTTTGTGGCCACAAATGTGGCTCATGGAGGTGTCAATATGCAAATTACAATGCTTAAGAGTAAGATACATCGAGCGACGGTAGTACAGGCAGAACTCTCATATGTGGGGAGTATTACTGTTGATGAGGAATTACTGGAAAAAGCCGGAGTTTTTGAGTACGAAAAGGTACAGGTAGTGGATATAAATAATGGAAACCGCTTTGAAACCTATTGTATTGCAGGAGAACGAGGTTCAGGAATAATATGCCTGAACGGGGCTGAAGCCAGATGCGTTCAGGTCGGAGATTTAATTATATTGATGGCCTATTGTACAGTTGATGTACTGGAGGCACAGAAGCATAAACCGAAAGTTGTTTTTGTAGACCGAAACAACAAGATTGAAAGGGTTGAATGCTATGAAAAGCACGGCTCGTTGTTTTCGACTTAGCATGCTTCAGAAAATAATTCTGCAAAAGCTCAAAAAAATTCACTTCTCACTCAGAAGCTGGGAGAAGTGAATTTTTTTCGAGAGATTAAAGCTCAATCACCTTTGTAGCGATATTTCTACAGAATTCAATATCATGCTCCACAAAAAGGATGGTTGGTGCGTATTCCAGTAGGAGTTCCTCTATTTGCATTCGAGAGATTACATCGATGAAATTTAGAGGTTCATCCCAAATATGGAGGTGTGCTTTTTCGCAAAGGCTTTTGGCTATTAGCACCTTTTTCTTTTGTCCACCGCTGAAATCAGAGATATCCTTTTCAAATTGAATCCTGGAAAAATCGAGTTTTCTTAAAATCGCTTTAAAGAGACTCTCGTCAATATCATTTTGCCTTGCGTAGTTTGTTAAAGACCCGCTAAGGTGGGAGGTGTCCTGAGAAACATAGGATATTTTAAGCTGGCTTGCCTTCCTGAAGGTACCTGTGAAATTTATGTTTTCACCGCAGATTAGTTTTATCAAACTGGACTTTCCCGAACCATTTTTACCGCGTAAAGCAATTCTGTCACCCTTTCCGATTATAAAACTAACACTTTTGCAAGCTGACTTATCCCCGTAGAATATAGACACTTCATCCAGTTCCACAAGGCGGTCTGAGTGATAATCAAGCTGATAAATCTTTAACTTTTCAGAGTTTTCAATATTTTTCAGAAGTTTTGACTTTTCTTCAATAGCTTCTTGTTGCCTTTCCATTATTGCTTTTGAACGGCTCATCATTTTTTTAGCTTTGGCACCTTGATAAGATCTTCGGCCTATAGATTTTTCCGTTACTGTCGGATTAAAGCCAATTTTTCTGGCTTCGGCTCTATCAGACCAGTCGGACGTCCTTTTTACTGCATTAGTCAATCGGGTAATATCCTTTTTCAACTTCTCGTTTTCTGTAAGTTCAAAGTTATCCTGCATTTCTTTGTTTGCCCACCATGAGGAAAAATCACCTCTTTGGATTTCAATATTTGATTTATTTATTGAAAGGATATGGTCGACACAGTTGTCAAGAAAGGCTCTATCATGGGATACCAGAATGAAACCCTTCTTAGATCTGAGGTAATCGCTGACTATTTGTCTTGCATTCACATCCAGATGGTTTGTTGGCTCGTCAATTAACAGAAAGCTGTTTTGTTTCAGAAACAAGGCTGCCAGCAGCACCTTTGTCTGCTCTCCGTTTGAAAGAGTATTAAACGGACGATATAGTACATCCTCCGACACTTCAAGCAGGGAAAGCTCACGCATTACCTCCCAATGTACATAATCGGGGCATATCTCCTCAATTACATCAATGGTATTGTTCTCAGTGTTTTTTACTTCAAAAGGGAAATATTCAAAGTTGACTTTTGCAGAAATCTTACCACGATACTCATATTTTCCTAACAAAAGGTTGAGAAACGTAGTTTTTCCGCGACCGTTTCTCCCGGTAAAACCGAGTTTCCAATCTGTATCTATTTGAAAGTTTACATTTTCAAATATGTTGTCATAACTGCCGTCATAGGCAAAAGTCAGGTTTGTCACATTTATTAAAGACATAGAATCCTCCTCCTGTCCTGTAATTACTTTTCCTTCTCTGTACTTCTAAAATTAATTATCAATGAAATTCTAGCAACTATAAATATATCGATAACAATTAAAAAGCCGCAAGAAAGTCTATTCTTGCAGCTCAAAATACAGTAAAAGCCAACCCGTACGGGCAGGACGAAGATATTGCCATTACCTATTGAGTGAACAGAATGAGTTAACTTTCTTGCAAATAAGCACAACAAAACAAGTGGCTCTGTAAGCACACCGATATTTGTCAGCTTTTAATAAGCAAGAAAAATTACTTCATCTTTTCAACTCCAATCATATGTTTTTAAAAATAATATAACATACTGCTTTATTAAATTCAAGAAGAGGTGACCGACAAATCAATGCTCTTAGTTCTAGATTCTTATTTTATATAGGAAAATAGACTAAAAGCATTTATTTTTTTATAAATACTGACGAAAGATTAAACATAATTATAATGGATGGAGGGAAGAAAATGTTAAGCTTAGATACAATAAATGATTTAAATGAGGTTATAAACAATATCGATGATAGAATTAATAGTAATATGGGAAAAATTGAATCAAAAGAATTGGAGTATTTGACATACCAGAAAATAAAAATTCAGCAATTGATTGATGATATACATAGAAATGAGGGTTTTTTTGTAAGTAAAAAGGATTAGATATAAACACGGAAAAAATATAAAGAAGATTGGTATAATCTATGGATGCTAGATATGTTAATCTGTTTTTAGAGGCCTTGGGCAAGACCCTGGAGCAGTTTGGTGTCGTTGGCATTAAGAGGACCAACATAAAGAAGAAAGGTAATCTTTATGTGGATTCAGAGGTGTCTTCTCTTATACAGCTGGATGGCGGAATACAAGGCAATATTGTACTATCCATGTCCCAGGATACTGCAAAAAGTTTGGCCTCAGTCATGATGATGGGTATGAGTGTTACAGTTATTGATGAAATAGCAATAAGTGCTATTGGAGAACTGTCAGGCATTATTGCGGGAACTTCGTCTACAATGCTAATTTCACTTGGCGTATCGTTAAAGATAAGTCCACCAGTGGTTATATTTGAAGCCTGTAACATCAACGCCTATGAAACAATAGCTATTGATTTTGAAACACATCTGGGAAGAATTGAATTCAATATAGGATTTATTTAAGAACAATATTCTTAAAAGAGCTGCAAGAATTAATGCTGAAAATGTCCAATCTCACTGCGACATTCTTCTGTCATTATTTTTTTGATTTTTCTCAATACAACAACACCCACCACTTAAACTATCAATACAATCCAGCAAGGAAAATCAGGTAATTTATTTTCTTTAGTAATATAATATTAATAAGTGATTTTTTATTGTGATTTCATTAATAATGGATGAAATCTGGGGAGGGTGACATGGATAATAAAACTACTATCAAAAAATCAATTCAATATTAATAGTCCTGGAGGAGCCATAACTGCCGGCTTTGCAATATATGACACCATGCAGCATATAAAATGTGATGTTTCAACTATATGTATCGGGTGGGCTGCAAGCATGGGTTCGTTTTTACTCGCAGCCGGTACGAAGGGGAAACGATTCGCACTCCCGAACAGTGAAATATTATTACATCAGCCTCTTGTAAACGGTGGAATACAAGGGCAGGCATCTGATATAAAAATCCATGCTGAGCATTTAATTAAAACCAGAAGCAGAATAAATAAAATATATAGTGACATGACAGGACACCCTTTGGAGAAAATTGAAAGGGACGTTGAAAGAGATTTTTATATGACGGCAAGCGAAGCAAAAGCATATGGCTTGATAGACGAGCTTCTTGTAAGAAACACTTCCGGAAAGTAATAAACTAATAAATAGCTTAACAACCTGATGTTTTATTCTCAGATTTTTCTGGCAAGAATCTCGGCTTCCTTGAGCTGGGGATTGTTTGAAATATCTCCTTTGTTGAACATCCCCGGAACGATAACCATACCTCTATCTTCCCATTTCAAAAACTTTATGATATTTTTGTAAGTTTCAACAGCTCCGTTGAAAGCTGCAAGGTCGTCTCCACCGCACATTAATAATGCACTCTCACGAATCTTTAAAGAACGTTTACAGGCTGCAGCACAATAGCTGTACAATTTGTCTATGGCTGACTTTAATTGTGCCGAAAACCCATACCAGTATAGGGGCGATACAAATACTAACATGTCTACACTTTCCAGTAATGGTTCAAGTTCTGCAAAATCATCCTTGTAATTACATGCTCTCTCACTGCTCCAGCATTTATCACAGGCTAGACAGCCGTTGATTTTTTTATGAGCGGTTGCAAACCTGGTTACATTATGTCCATTTGAAACAGCCTCTTTAATAAAAGTGTCTGCGAGAACATCGGTGTTACCACCTTTTCTTGGACTGCCTGTTAATACTAAAATATTTTTTCCCATTTTGACCTCTCCTTGTCAAGTTTGTAATAATAAAATCTATTGGAAAGCATTTACTTTATCTAGATATGATTATATAATTCAATTGGCTTAATTGGAAGTACGCACATTTACTTCAGATACTTACCAAAAGGAGAGTATAACAATGAGTGTAAAAGATTTTAGCCCTACAGGCATAAATATTAAGGATACATCTTTTGGATATACCCTATCGTTGATAGGTGGAAAATATAAGATGATTATCATGTATTGGCTGGCAGAATACAATGTTCTGAGATTCAATGAGCTTAAAAAATATATAGGTTCCATATCCTTCAAAACCCTTAGCATAACATTAAAAGAACTTGAGTCGGATGGTATAGTTATAAGAAAAGAATACCCTCAGATTCCACCAAAAGTCGAATACTATCTATCAGAAAGAGGGTATTCACTAATACCCATACTAGATATGATGTGCCAGTGGGGCCAAAAAAACAAACTTGTTTGCTCAGATCTGTCAGTTGACATCTCATGCATATCCGGTCACTCAAACGCCAGAGAGTTTTGATTTTCATACCTACAATACAATTCCAGACAAATTCATCCATTTAACGTAATAATTCATGAATACAATAATTTAAAGTTAAGACCTATAATTCAAAAATGTAAAAAAGTTGAAAGGGTTAAGGTATGTTATCTGTTACGAAACAAAAACAAAATAGTAAAGGTAAGGCAGGCAAGTTTTTTCTTCTGTTAATATTAACAGTTGCTATTGCAGCAGTATACATCGGTTTAGTACGTCCACAGCTGATAAAATACCCATTTGTTGCAACGGCTGAATTAATTGCCTTTGGAATAGTGTTGGCTGCGGCTGTTATAACGCTGTTGATATTAGTGATAACTATTGTGATTACACTTATAATCATGATATTTACAAACGCCAGTATGAGGCCGTGGCTGTCCAGAATAGGAAAGCAGTCGGTAGTGGGCCTTTTGTTAGCTGTGATTTTAGGTATCTCCATTGTAATTTCTCAATTTTTAGCATACACGCCCTCCATATTGAATGAGACTGGAACACCTATTACCGATAGCATAGCGTCTCTGGAAAAGATAGAGCTAAATGGAAGCAAACAGTGGATTTCTATAAGGGGTAAAAGCAAAGACAAGCCTGTTCTTCTATTTCTTGCCGGTGGCCCTGGTGGAAGCCAGTTGGCGGCAGCAAGGACACAGCTAAAGGGGCTTGAAGAACATTTTGTTGTTGTAGGCTGGGATCAGCCTGGGTCTGCCAAATCATTTGATTCAGTGCCTTCAAAGGACCTGAAACCCGACAGATATATAGATGATGGCTGCCAGTTAGCCACGTATCTATGCAAGAGGTTTAATCAGGAAAAAATATATTTGGTGGGAGAGTCCTGGGGCAGTGCCCTCGGAATTTGGATGGTTCAAAAGCAGCCTGAATTATTTCACTCATTTGTAGGGACGGGACAAATGGTATCTTTCCTTGACACCGAAAAATATTGCTATGACTTAGCCTTAAAAACTGCAAGGGAAAAAGGTGATTTAGGTATCGTAAGAAAGCTGGAAAAGCAGGGGCTGCCGCCCTATTACGGGAAAGGTGTCTCAATGAAAATGGGCAATTACCTGTTGTATCTGTTTAAGGTAATGAACTCAAATCCTGCAATTACCGATTCAAATCACAATACCTTACAGGATATGGCAGGGACAGAGTATGGGATATACGACAAGGTTAATTATATCCGAGGTCTGACAAGTACACTAAACACCGTATATCAGCAGCTTTATGAACTTGACTTAAGAAAGCAGGCCGCTGAATTGGAGGTCCCAGTATACTTCTTTGAAGGAAGACATGATATCAATGCACCAACAGCACTGGCCGAAGAATATTATAATCTGTTAAAGGCTCCTGCAAAAAAACTCATATGGTTTGAACATTCAGGGCATTCACCATGGGTCAATGAAAATGAACTGTTTGTAGAAATGATGGTAAATGAGGTTTTAAATAAATAGAGAAATAATTAATAAAGCGATTGGGCACCTGTTAAAAAAGACAGGGGACCAATCGCTTTTATTAATCTGGTTTGCATTTTTGATTAATATTCTTGTTAAGGTAATTGTCACCCCAGCGACACATAGAATCTAAAACAGGTTTTAGAGATTCTCCCATACTAGTAAGTGAATATTCAACCTTTGGGGGGATTTGTTGATATATTTTTCTGTTAATAAGGCCGTCGTTTTCCAGGTCTCTCAGCTGCTGGGTAAGCATTTTCTGAGTTGCCTTCGGGACCAACCTGTGTATTTCACTGAAGCGTAAGGTTTTGCCGAACAAATGAAATAATATTAATGCTTTCCACTTACCTCCAATAAGATCTATAGTAGCTTCAACTGGGCAATTATATAATTCTCTGTTACAGGTACTCATAAACTAACTCCTAAACTTGGTATCTTTTTGGGTACTATAGTACTTTTTTGTACGTACTTGATAAATAGATATTAATTAAATAAAATTATAACAAAGAAATTTATATCATAAAAGTTAAATTTATCAAATAACATAAAATATTTATTAATGAAGGGATGTTGGAAATGATGTTTATAGAAATAGCCAAGAAGAGATACTCAGTAAGGAAATATCAACAGAAAGAAGTTGAAAGGGAAAAGCTTGATATGATATTAGAAGCAGCAAGGGTTGCTCCTACAGGTGCAAATGCGCAACCTTACAGGCTAATAGTTGTCCAGCAGGAGGAAAGCCTTAATAAAATAAAAAAGGCGGCAAACACTTTTGAAGCCCCTTTAGTCATCATTGTTTGTGGAGATCATGATAAAGCATGGAAGAGACCTTTTGACGGGAAAAAACTTGTGGATATAGATGCAAGTATTGTTACCGACCATATGATGCTGCAGGCTACTGAACTTGGACTAGGCAGTGTCTGGATATGCTACTTTAAGCCCGATGTCATAAAAGAAGAATTTAGTCTTCCTGATAACCTTGAACCGGTTAATATACTGGCAATCGGTTACGCAGACTGTGTTCCTGCACCACCAGATAGGCATAGCAGTCAGAGAAGGCCTCTTGAGGCGTTTGTGACGTATATGTAAGGTTAATAGCTTTTCTGATAATCTGGACCCTGTATTAATTATTTAATTCCCTTGACATAAATTGGTCTATTACGATAAACTTTCATTAGGTTTATAGTAATAGACCTTTAATTTTATGGAGCGGAGTTATTTACCTATGGATCAAAATGAAATGGAAAAATATAAATTGTATGACGCAGAGTTTAAATTTTGCAGTCTCATATGGGATAGTGAACCTATAAATTCAACGGAATTGGTAAAGCTTAGTCAAACCAGGCTAGGTTGGAAAAAGTCCACCACATACACGGTTTTGAGAAAGCTTTGCGAAAGAGGCATTCTAAGAAATGAAGATGCCATAGTTTCTGCCATAGTTAAAAGGGAGGATGCTCAAAGATATGAGAGTGCAAGCATTGTTGAAAAGGCCTTTGCTGGTTCACTGCCACAGTTTTTGACATCCTTTTTCGGAGGCAGAAAGATATCTGAAAAGGAAGCTGAAGAATTAAAACGTATTATTGAGGAGGCTGCAAAATGACAGATTTATTTATTACTCTGTTGGATATGAGCCTTACAGCAAGCTATGTAGCAACTGCCGTAATTATTCTAAGAATTTTTCTGAAAAAAGCACCTAAGATATTTTCATATATTTTATGGTTACCTGTATTACTAAGACTCGTTCTACCGTTCAGCATCAGTTCCCGTATAAGCTTGATTGGGGTTTTCGATATAGCTTACTTTGGTGGAAAAGGAACAATAAACTCCATATCAGATAACACCGGCTTTATTTTGGATAGAGCTGCACCGGCTAGGGAGAACTGGATATACAATGTAAATGAGGCAGGCTCATTGGCTCCATCAGCTGGAACTTTTTCGGGAATTGATGGCAGTTACGCTGGAAAGGAGTTTTTTCTTCAGGCAGCATCGGTCATATGGCTTGCAGGTATTGCAGTTCTTGTGATATACAGCATTATTTCATATTCAAAGGTAGCTGGAAGGGTCGGTACTGCTACACGGGTTAACGACAATATATTTGAATCAGATAGAATATCTTCGCCGTTTGTATTTGGTTTTTTGAATCCAAGAATATACATTCCTATGGGATTGACCGAGCCCGATAGAACCTATATTTTAAGCCATGAACAGACACACATAAAGCGGATGGATTACCTTATCAAACCATTTTCCTTCCTTGTTCTGACACTGCATTGGTTTAATCCCCTGATGTGGTTTTCCTTTATTCTTATGAGCAGAGATATGGAAATGTCCTGTGATGAAAGTGTGGTCAGGAGAATGGGTAATTCAATAAAGGCTAATTACTCCAATTCCTTACTTTCTTTTTCTGTACGGGGAGGCGGATTCGTCCTGGGAAGTCCGCTAGCCTTTGGAGAAAGTGATATTAAAGCCAGAATTAAGAATATTCTGAATTACAAAAAACCAGCTTTATGGGTAACAGCACTTATCATTGTCTTGATAACGGCTTTTATTGCCGGGGTTGCAACAAATCCGGAGAAAACGCTCGAAAAAGAGGTTTTAACAAACGAGTACAAGGTTGAACAATTGCTAAAGAACAAAACACCTTATACAGGGGATAGCAGTAAGGTAGTTGCGTTAATAGATGCTTTGAAGCTTCCGGCTGGTCTGAGCCGAAATACAGTAGAGCTTATGACTGAGGCGCCGACAATTGGAATTGTAATCAATCTGAATATGAGAGATTACTCAGGTATGCTTCACGGCGGAGTAATCAGCGGAGGTGCTCTTTTTCCTGATGCTGTATTGCTTTTCAGCATAGTCGACAATGTGGATGTCATAGAATTCAAAATTGCAGATAAAACAGGAAAATATGACGGAGCTTCATATGGGTTTACCTTCACCAGAGCTGGGGTTGAAAAGCTGATGGTAGAGGATGTACGAGTCTATTCGGAAAATGCAGCATCTATTCAAAAACTTATTGACAAAGTGACAAAAATGAGTGTTAGTATTGAGAAAGATAATTATACCGGGAAACTGACAGAGGACAATGAAAAATTAGAGGCAATCAAATCGGAGATAGAGTTTCGTCTTGACATATTAACACAGGCAAGCACCTCCTCAAATCCGGGAGATTACATTAAGGCTCATCCCAAAGAATATGAAGATATCTTAAAAATGGGAGATCAGGCACTGGAGTACCTTCTTGCCCAGTTCAGAGAAAACAAGGTTGGAAATGATTTGAGGGGATATATAGTTATGTCCTTATGTAAGGAGCTTTTGGGCTCCCGGAACACTATTACAGATAATAGCCTGACTCCTGCCGAGTGGTATTCCAAGGTTTCACTAAGTAAGGAAGTACCCCTTGGAGATTTCAAGGCCAGATTATCAGACCCTGTAGAACAGACAATTTATGATGCTGTTTCTGCTCACTATTCCGATTCGACGAGAGGCTTTAACGTTGTGGCTCCCACAATACTAGGAACTTACGAAGAAAAAGGCAAACTTAAAGTATTTGTCACAGTGCTCACCAGCTACTGCAAGCTCTATGATAAAACTGTAACTATTAAAGGCAGCAGCATTATTCCGGCAGCAATTACTTTCAGTAAGGATACAGAGGGTGGGTACATTTCTGAGACATTTGTGGAGGCTAAAGATGGAGCCTATTTTACACCTTCAATAGCTGAGTTTTGTAAACTGCCGGTATCAAAGAAAAAGATAAGGGGTCTTGATGAAAAAATACTTAAAGATTACAGCGATCACAGCAGCAGACAGGAACTGCTTATAAATAATCTTATTCAGCATCTTAAGGATAACCAGCTGTCAGGCATAAGTCTGAAGCAGCCTGACGGAAAGCTGCTGCCCTTGACGTGAGGCGGATACTATCTGGGATCAATGGTGTTTATTGAATTAAACCTTGGCAACGACCAAATTAACCGAATTTTGATTTTTTTAACTTATCTGTTATAATGCACCGAATAACGGGTTAAATTATAGTTGAAACTAATTGTTGACTTTATTGATTGAAAGAAATTATAATAATTGTAAACAATTAAATTTTGTAAAATTAATTAACTGAAATATTAAATAAGGAGTGCATTATATGAATATTTATGATTTTAAGGCTAAAACAATAGACGGTAAGGAAATTTCTCTTGATGAGTATAAAGGAAAGGTATTGATTATCGCAAATACAGCAAGTAAGTGTGGCTTTACCCCTCAGTATGAAGATTTGCAAAGAGTATATGAGAAATACAGGGATCAGGGACTTGAAATATTAGGGTTTCCATCAAATCAGTTTGCTGAACAGGAACCCGGAAGTGATGAGGATATTCAGAACTTCTGCACTTTGAACTATGGAGTAGGCTTTCAAATGTTTTCAAAAATAGAGGTAAGAGGTGCAAATGCGCATCCCTTGTTTAATTACCTGACAGAACAGGCTCCCTTCAAGGGTTTTGACTTGAATCATTCCTTGGGAAAAATATTAAAGGGTCTTTTGGAGGAGAAGTACCCTGAAACTCTGCACGGCGACTCTATAAAGTGGAATTTTACAAAGTTCCTTATAGACAGGGACGGTAATGTTGCTGGCAGATTTGAACCCACTACTTCGCCATTGGATATGGAGAAAGATATAGAAAAACTTTTGTAATGAGAAGTAATTTGGTAAAATATATATTGAATATCCTATAAGGGATGCTATGTATTTTGTTATACTATGTAGTTTATTTTTAAGGGGGGAAGTTATGATATTTTACTTTTCCGGTACGGGTAATTCCCTGCAGACTGCCAGAAATATTGCAGACTACAGTGGGGAAGCTTTAATTTCTGTTGCTGAGAGAATTAACAGCGGAGAAAAGCTATTTGAGTATAGTCTGAAAGAAAATGAAACCATCGGTTTTATATTTCCCGTTTATGCATGGGGGCCGCCAGGGATGGTGCTTGAATTCATAGACAGGCTGAAGCTCAAGGATTATAATAATCATTATGTATTTTCTGTGGCAACCTGTGGCGAAAACATTGGCAATACGATGAAACTTCTGGGCAACAGGCTTTCAGCCAAAGGGCTAAAGCTTTGCAGCGCATTTTCTATTAGAATGCCGAGTAATTACATCATTATGGGAGATGTGGATACAAAGGAAGTTGAAAAAGAAAAGCTGGAAACAGCTGAAAAAGCTATGCTTGAAATCAATCGGGTTGTTGAGCGGAGAGAATCAGGCGTCTTTAAGCTTGCCAAAGGAATTCTCCCTATACTGACGACAGGAGTAATTTATCCTCTGTTCAATATGGGGGCTCTGAGCACAAAAAAATTCTATGCTGATGATAGCTGTACAGGTTGTGGCATTTGTGAAAAGGTTTGCAATACAAAAACCATCAAGGTCGACAGGAAACCTCAATGGGGAAGTAAATGTACCCAGTGTCTTGCCTGTATAAATTACTGTCCCGTCAAGGCTATTCAATACGGCAAAGGGACGGTTAATAAGGGAAGGTATAAAAACCCTAAAGTTTCAATGCCTATATAAGCAAACTATATAAGACCATGTCAAAACGATATTTAATACTATATTAAAACCATATTAAAACCATTTTAAAACGATATTCAAAACTGTATGTAAAACCATATAAAGATAAAACTATTTGGTCCGTATCCTTCAGGTACGGACTGTTTAGTTTTACACCATTTATGTTTCAATTGGAATACATTATAATATTTATATAGCGAAATTTTACATAAATAGAAGACTTTATCCGGAACCAAACGTATTACTATTAAGAATAGGAGTGTGATATTATGTCGATATTGAACAAAGATTTCTTCGATGGTAATGAAGTTCTGTTTGTAGGTTATTCAGGAGGTAAGAATCAACCTTTCTGTAAAATGATTTATGAGGCATTTACCAAGAACGGAATAAAGGTCTACCCTACAAACACCAAAACAGAGGGTAATTATGATGTTAAGGTTTACAGGAGCCTATCCGATCTGCCTAAAATACCAAAGACAGCGTTTGTGCTTGTAAATAAGGAAAATGCCCGTAAGGAGTTAAAGGAACTATACGAAAACGGGATAAAAAGAATACTATTTCAAAGTAAAAGAAATATAGATGATTCCATACTTGATGAATGCTCAAAAATGGGTATTGAGACCATTGTTGCCTGTCCTATGATGAAATTCGGCACCGGCTTTCACAGGATTCATGCTTTCTTCGCAGGAGTGAGATAATGAATACCTTTCCACTGATAAGAACAAAATGGACAAATGAGCATTTCATGGCGGCGGCCTTTATAGTGCTGATGCTTTATATGCTTCCATCATGGGTTCAGAAGCCCTTGGGAATACTTGATTTTTTTGCAGTAATACTGGTCTCACTCATTATTGATGGGGCTGTGAACTTTATAAGGTACAGAAGACCTATATGCGGAGTATCTGCTGCCCTTACAGCAGGAATATTATGTGTCCTGACTCCCGGAACAGCGCTATGGGTTCAGCTGATCGGTGCTGCCGTCTCTTTACTGCTTGGAAAGCACATATGGGGAGGAACTGGTAAAAACCCGATAAATCCTGCTATGACAGGAGTTCTTATAACAGGCCTTTTGTTCGGACAGAGGGTGGTAGATTTCAGTCCGCAGCTGCTGCTCATTCCGGCCTTGCTGCTTTCAATACCTTTCATCCTGTTCAGGCCCTATGCTTCCTTAGGGCTTATGGCAGGAATGGCAGCAGCGTTGGTTTTACTGCAGAAATTCGGCTTTGACAGCTACTTAGGGTATGGTGCCATATTCTATGGCTGCCTTGTACTTACCGATCCGGTCACAGTGTCACCAAATCCTGTTCTGGGAGCTGCAGGCGGGGCTTTGACAGGTGCGGCTGCAATTGTGCTGACCGGGTCGCCTGTTGTGATGGCAGCTAGTATACTGTTGTTCAATGTTATCTGCTATATTGCTGATAAATACCTGGAAATACCTCAAAGAAAGGTTCCGGCAAAAAAAGTTGTAAAAAAGATAGTTACTGCCGGAAATGAGGTCCTTTTCTATGATTTGTCTCTTTCGGGCAGTGAGGCGGCTGCTGTGGTAGAAAGCATAACACCTGATGGATATGAAATACTATCAAGAATTGAGAAAAATGAAGTGACAGGTCTTGGTGGGGCGGCTTTTCCAACAATACAGAAAATCAGGACCGTACTCGAAGCAAATGAAGAGAAAAAGTATTTTATTATAAACGGGGTTGAATGTGATCCCGGATTGATGCACGACCACTGGCTTATAGACCGTCGCATGGAGGAAATATGCACAGGCATAAGCCTTGTTCAGCAATGTATAGACTTTGAAATTGCAGCACTGGCTGTAAAGGAAGGTACACAAATAAAAGCCTGTAATGTTAATGTGGTCAAAGTGCCGGATTATTACCCTGTGGGAGCCGAAAAGACACTAATCAGTCATGTGCTTGGAAAAGACCTGACAAATACGGATATTCCGGCTAAAAAGGGAATACTGGTACTTAATGTTCAAACAGTATTTTCCATATATGAAGCAGTTATAAAGAACAAAAGAGCAGATACAAAGCTAATCACTATTTCTGACTTAAAGACTAAAACTGCTTATGTGGCAAAAGTCAGACTTGGAATGTCTGTTCAAAATGTGATAGAAAAACTTCCTCTTTCTTCAGGAAATATTTTTCTAGGAGGAGGGGTAATGCAGTGTTGGAATTTCTCCGATGATGATGTGATTGATAGAAATGTGAATTTTATTGCCATAGCTGACTTTCCGCGCTATAAGGAGTCGGTACAGTGCTCCGGATGCGGATTCTGTGTTGAGAACTGTCCAATGGGGATGGATGTGAAGCGCATCTCTCAGCTGATTGATCGACATAAAACTGAGGAAGCAAAAAAATATCATCCTGAAAGATGTATCCAGTGCGGAAATTGCAGCAGAGTATGTCTTGCAGGCAGAAATATCGCCCTGCGCATGAAATCTGCAAAAGCTGCAGCCGTTACAAGGTATATACATAATGAATAAATTTGTGTTAATATAGGATGTATTAATTGAATTAATATATAGAATGTTATAAATCAATTAATATATTGGGATAGACTTTCTATGAGGTGAAAGAATGGTACTAAATAATAAAAAGGGTAAAAATCTTGAAGATATTCAGCTGATGAATCGTGCGCTTGTATTGAGCTTACTAAGAAAGAAAAAGGCCATATCCCGCGCTGATTTAGCAAAAGCTACTGGACTTAAGCAAGCCACAATAACGAATATTATCAAGGATCTTTTGAGTTGCGGACTAGTGACTGAGACGGGTATTATTGAAGGTAAAAAAGGTAGGCGTTCAATAGGTTTGACTCTTAATATTGATAAGTACAGAGTGGTAAGTGTACGATTGGCAAGAAAGTACTTTAC
>JAEYNI010000343.1 GCA_023412635.1 Bacillota bacterium | reverse complement strand
TGAAAGAGAATATAATGCTTCCACTTATTCTTGATAAAAAGCCCATGCTCCATATAGAGGAGAGAATAAACAGATATATCAGACTGTTTGATATTGAGCAGGCAGCAGACAAACATCCCTATAATGTTTCGGGGGGACAACAGCAAAGAGCTGCAGTAGCAAGGGCCCTTGTCAATAATCCTGCCGTAGTATTTGCAGATGAACCTACCGGAAACATTGATTCGAAGTCATCTAAAGCTGTCATGGGCTGCTTTGAGAGAATCAATGAGGAAGAGAAGGCTACAATTTTAATGGTTACCCATGACCCCTTCGCAGCCAGCTACT
Organism: Bacillota bacterium; assembly: GCA_023412635.1. GTDB lineage: Bacteria > Bacillota > Clostridia > Acetivibrionales > DSM-1351 > Ruminiclostridium. The sequence goes on along the minus strand of JAEYNI010000343.1, from coordinate 8,932 downwards.
GTAAAAGAATTATTTTCATCAGAGATGGACAGATTTGTTTTGAGCAGACCAGAGATGGAAGCAGAAGCCAATTCTTCGAGAAAATAATAGACAGCCTTGCAGTGTTGGAAGGGGAGGCGAATAATAATGACATTTAACGGAATCGTATGGAAGAATTTCAAATTCGGAATTCGTAAATATATCGCTTTCTTTCTTTGCAGTACTTTCACAATTTCAATTTTTTTCATCTTCTGCAACCTTACCTTCAGCAAAGATATCAGTGATTTTATGGAAGCTGCCGGTATGGGAGCGGAGTATGTATTTTCAATGATGGTTGTCATATTGGCTTTATTTTCTGTTGGTTTCATAAGCTATATCAATAGTAGTAAAAATAAAAGCAGATCAAAAGAATTCGGCCTTTATATGACCATGGGTATGACATACAGGGACATAACAAAACTTATAATTCTTGAAGACCTTGTAATACTCATTTCTTCCATTGTATCAGGAATAGCAATCGGAGCTGTATTTTCCAGGCTGGTATATATGATCAATATGAATTTAATTGGTGAGGAAAACGGAAATTTTGTACTGGATTATAGAAGCTTTTTACTTACAGCTGCCGTATTTATTATTATATATGCCGTAAACATACTTATGACTATTCTTTCTCAGCGTAAAATGAATATCAGGAAGCTAATGAACTCAGACAGAGAGTCGGAATATACCGATCAATCTCATTGGGGTTTTGCGGCCGCAGGAATGCTATTGATGACTGTTTTTGCAGCAACCTCTGTAGCCGCAGCTGTATCCAGAGATATAGCTATGGAAAAAATTCCGATAATACTGGCCATAACGGCCGGTATGGCGGGAATGTACCTAGTCATATCACATATTACCGGTATCCTCTCAGGACTGGTTAAAAAGAATAAGGAGCTATACGGCAGAAGTTTGCTCAGCCTTTCAGAACTAAAATATACAACAAAAAAGAATGCGAAGGTTCTTTTTCTGCTAAGTATATTAAGCGGGATGATTCTTTTGTGTTCGGCATCGACCTTTGCTTTGCTGAGTATAGCCGAAAATATTGTTGAAAGGACTCCCGAACAGGTAATAACTTATGTAGAAGCTTTGGGCGTTAATAAATTCGACGATAGTTATGTTGAGGATATTGTCAGGGAAAGTGGTGCCGGCTTAAAAGAGCATTTCAAATACCCATGTACTTTTGCAAATAAAATTGAAAGTGCAAACCAGTCAGAAGGTGGCACTCCGGTTTCAGAACTGACTAAAGACATACCTGCCGTTCCGGTTTGCATAATAAGTAAATCCACACTTTATTCAATGACAGGAGACAAATCTCCGGTAGTCAGCGGTGAAGCGCAAATACTTGCAGCAGATCCATTAGCTGTTCCCCCTGAAAGCAAGCTCACTGAAATTGAAATAGCAAATGGAGTTATATCCAAAAAGCTTGTTATGAAGGGAACTGTGATAAATAAAAGTTTCAGCAGTGAAATTGTTCTGGCTAACAGATATTTATTAGTTGTAGACGATGCAGACTATACTGAGCTTGAAAGTGGTAATAATAACCTTAGTGGAACAATACATGATATAAGAGTAGACAAATGGAGAAAAACAGAGTCTGTTTTCAAGAAGCTGAATGAATTAAGAGATTATAGTAATCCCCTTGCTCAGCATTTTAACGTATTTGGTGACTATGCAGCGTATACTTTAATGAAACACATCTATTCAACCTTTGTATTTGTTACAAACTTTATAAGTATTCTATTTTTCGCAGCAACAATCCTGATACTGCTTTTCCGGCAATATGAAAATACCGATAAAATGGCCAAAAAATATTCACAGCTAAGAAAGCTTGGAATTTTGCGAAAGGAGTTCAGAACATTTATTAAAACCCAGACCGGTTTTCTATTTTATGTTCCTCTTATACTCGGTTTATTTATGGGAGCCTGCCTTATGCTCATAATCCAGTCAATAATGGGCGGAAATGACCTTTACAAGGAATTCTGGAATGCCAGTTTAAAAGTTGCAGTGGTATACATTGTTCTTCAGTTAATTTTCAGCAGAATAGTATCGGAAAGCTACTTTAAAAGAATTATTTATAAAGCTTCTGTTAAATAATGCCTGACTCAAAAAATATATATTGGTATAACAACTTTAATCCACGTCAATAATTGAATTGAGAGTGGATTTTTTTTATGCCATTTATTTTTGTGATGAGTTTTTTATGGAGGCTTTTATGGTCAAAGTAGGAATACCGAGAGGTTTATATTACTATAAATTTTCTACCCTTTGGGAAAACTTTTTTTCCGAATTGGGTGCTGAAATAGTAATTTCTGATAAAACAAATAAAAATATAATAATGGAAGGCGCTAATAATTGCGTATCAGAGGCTTGTCTTCCCATTAAGGTATATTACGGGCATGTGATAAATTTGCTTGGAAAAGCCGACTTTATATTTCTGCCCCGTTTTACAAGTATTTCAAGAAAGCAATATATTTGTCCGGAGGTAGCCGGAATACAGGATATGGTAAGGAATTCTATAAAGATAATGCCAAGAATCATTGATACCGAAATTAATTTGCGGAAATCAGATAAAAATTCATGGTTGGCTGCTCAATATACAGGTGAATTTATAACAGATGATAAGCAAAAAATAAAAACTGCATATGAACATGCTTTGAAAGCATACAAAAATGAGAGGCAGGTAATAAAATCAGGGGTGATGTCCGATGAATTCAAACAGGAGATAGGTACCATGCCCTTGAGAGTTATTCAGAAACGCAGTAACAACATAACTGTTGCAGTATTGGGACATTGTTACACGGTTTATGACAGTTTTATCAACATGGAACTTCTCCGTAAGCTAAGAGACTATGGGATTGGAGTTGTAACCCTTGACATGCTGGATTACCAGGAATCAAAGGAAAGATGCAAGGAACTACACAAGATGTTATTTTGGGATTACGGTACTCGTGCATATGGAGGGATTATCCAGCTCATAGAAAATAGCGGAATTGACGGTATTATAGCAATTACTTCCTTCGGCTGCGGGGTTGATAGCTTTGTAATAGAACTTGTAGAAAAGAAAGTGCGGTCTGAAAGTGACATTCCCTTCATGAAACTGGTTCTGGATGAACATTCTGCTGAAGCGGGGTTTTGTACAAGGCTGGAAGCATTTGTAGATATGATTGTCAGGAGGGGTACCATTGAAAATAACATTTCCTCATATAGGTAATACTTATATTACTGCTAAATCCTTTTTAGATGATTTTGGCTCGGAATATATTGTACCTCCGTTTAATACGAATAAGACTCTGGAGATGGGAGCAAAATACACAGCTGAAGCACATTGTCTGCCCTTTAAGCTTTTTGTAGGCAATATGCTTCAGGCCCACGAACTTGGCGCCGATACAATGCTGATAACAGGGGGGTGCGGGCCCTGCAAGCTTGGCTATTTCGGTGAAATGCTGAAAAAGACTGCGGCTGAAATAGGTATTAAAATGGATATCATAACCTTGGAAGTACCCGAACAGGGCTTTAAAGAGCTTTCCGCCAGAATAAAAAAAGTCAGCGGTACCACAAATATTTTCAATGTTGCCAAGGTTGTGAACGCTGCCAAAAATGTAGCAGTGCTGCTTGATAATATTGAAAGCTTGGCCCGGATAAAAAGAGCCAGACAGATGGAACCTGGCAGCGTTGACAGACTTTACCGCAGCTTTCAGACTGAGGTGCTGAACTGCAAGGGTTCAAAGGAAATTCTTAAATTCCTTAAAGATACCGAAAGGAAACTGAAAAAGCTTCCTGTGAATGAGAGGGCCATGCCCTTGAAAGTCGGAATAGTAGGTGAAATCTACACAACAATAGAGCCCTACGCCAATTTCTCCATAGAAAGAATGTTGGGCAATATGGGAGTCGAGGTTGACAGACAAGTAACCGTCAGTGGCTGGATAATTGACGACATGCTTAAAAAAGCTCTTCATCTGCCCATAGAGGGGGAGGATGTAAGAGCATCAAAGGTATATTTGAAAAGCATGGTAGGTGGGCACGCCCATCACACCATAGGAAATACTGTTGTTTACGCAAAAGATGGATACGATGGCGTCATCCATCTTTATCCTCTGGGCTGTATGCCAGAAATAGTATCCCAGGCAATCCTTCCCGCTGTTGAAGAAAATCATCAGATACCGGTGATGACCATAATCAGAGATGAAATGACGGGAGAAGCAGGATTTAATACAAGGGTTGAAGCATTCGTTGACTTAATCAGAAAGAGAAGGGAAGAACACTTGAATGAGCAGAATAAAATGTTATATGGGTATTGATGTGGGTTCCGTAAGTACAAACATCACTTTGATTGATGGGGAGGATAAGGTTCTTGACAAGCAGTATATCCGTACTGAAGGACAACCTATAGAATCCATCAAAAAGGGCTTGAAAGACATTGAAAAGCGAATAGGACAGAATATAGAGATAGCCGGTGTTGGGACCACAGGAAGCGGCAGACAGCTTGCGGCAGCAATTGCAGGTGCCGATGTTGTCAAAAATGAAATTACGGCACATGCTGTAGCTTCTCAAAAAACCATACCCGACGTAAGAACAATTATAGAAATTGGAGGACAGGACTCTAAAATTATTTTATTAAACAATAAAGTGGTCCATGATTTTGCAATGAATACTGTTTGTGCTGCAGGCACCGGTTCATTTCTGGACAGGCAGGCCTCGAGAATCGGTATTCCTATTGAAGATTTCGGGTCCTGTGCTCTTAAATCCAAAAATCCTGTAAGAATTGCCGGAAGGTGTGCTGTTTTTGCCGAAAGTGACATGATACATAAACAGCAGATGGGTCATTCAAGAGAAGATATAATATGCGGTTTATGTGAAGCGTTGGTAAGAAATTACCTTGCCAATCTGGCAAAAGGGAAGCGGCTGGATTCCCCCATAGTATTCCAGGGCGGAGTTGCAGCAAATATAGGCATTGTGAAGGCCTTTGAAAGAGCGTTGGGAGTTGAAATAATAATACCCGAGCATTTTGATGTTATGGGTGCTTACGGGGTTTCTCTGCTTGCAAGAGAAAATGTCGAAGCCAATTCAGGAAAGACGCATTTCAGAGGTTTTGATAAACTTCATGGATCCTATTCTACTGAAAGTAAGGAATGCACCGGCTGTTCCAACTGCTGTGAAATTGTTCAGATAACTCTTAACAATGATCCGGTAGCCTGTTGGGGAGACAAATGCGGCAAGTGGAGTGGCACAGCTTGATAAAGCAATATCCTTAAAAGAGATACCATTATAAGATATGAACATCAGATATGTAACATCAGATATCTAATAAGGCAAAAAAATTTATTTTCACAATTGACTGATAAATTGATATTTACACAATAGCCTGACGGTATTGACTTGGTAGCATCATATTATATAATAAAAATATATTTTGTTTACCAGATTTTAACTACAAGAAAAACTATGAAGGGTTATTATAAAGATGAAAAGAATGCGTCAGGTTTCTTTGTTGCTGTGTATGTTGGTTATACTATCGTTCTGCTTTACCAGTCAGGCTAAGGAATCCCAGAGTTCTTCGAAAGACCTGTTAAATATCATTTTAAAGCAGGGAAGCAAATACAAGGATTACAATGTTGAAACGGTATCAGGCAGCTTTGATACCAGCGGGTCCAGCGGGTACTTTTTTATTTTCACTGAAAAAACCTTAAAAAATGAATATCAATTTGATTTCTGTGTGGACATATGGTACGGCAGCGGTGGAAAGGTCAGCAAGGTGGCAGAAGAACAATACATTTTGCCTAATACCTTCGGTAGTATTAAACTTGGCGGAAAAACCTATTTTCGCTATGACTTATCCTATCCCACCAGCACCCAGACTATTCTGCTGAGTGTCTCAAAAGGAAAATGTATTGAAAGCTTTAGAGCTCCGGGAGCAGCCATATTTGGGAAAAGTAATTCCTTTACTGTTATTTGTTCATCATATGACATGATTAAATATAAAAGCGATGGTTTTACTGTAGGGCATACATGGAAAAAATATTATTTCTATGCGGATTCGAAAGGCTTTCACGAATATAATGCAAAAGCTATTACACGAAATTACTTCGATACGTATGCCAACGCTTCTACTGTAATCAAAAATCTGAATAGGGAGTTTTCAAAAAAAGATAACAAGGTAACATATAGCTTCCTAAAACGAAGTAATAACTTGGTTCATATAAATATACAGGTAGAAACAGAAGAAGCTGTCTCTTACTATTACCATACATATCAGATCGATAAAGATAGAAAGCTTTTATTGGTAGAATCAGGAGAAGGTAACTATATTAATTGTATCACATACTAAAGTAGCCTTTATCAATTAATTTAGTTACCTTTTAATTACTTTTTTCTGCAGACAAGCTCGCCTTTTCCGATGGGTACTACCATTGCATCAACTCTATCATCATGTAAAGCCATGTCAATAAAAGGCTTAAGGGTTTCTAAATGGTTGATTGCATTATCAGCGACAAATATACCGCCCTTGACCATTTTTGGTATTACCTTTTCATAACAATCCATATATACCTCTTTTTCAGCATCGAGGAAGCAGAAAGCAATGTCCTTATAGTTATCCAGGCGCTCTCTGGCATCTCCGTTAATAAGCTCGACTACATCAGTAACAGCTCCTGCTTCAAAAGTTTCCCCTGCAATAGAAGCCTTATCCTCCAAAATCTCAAAGGTAGTAATTTTTCTGCCTGTTTCCATGCAGGCTAGTGCAAGCCAGAGTGTTGAATAGCCGGCACTTGTACCTATTTCGATAACTTGTCCGGGAGGTGAGACGGAGAGCAGCAAGGCTAAGAATTTCCCGGTTTCTTCGGGAATCTGCCTAAGCCTTTCCAGCCTGGGAGTACCGTCAATTCTATCTTGTCTGTCAATTTGCTCCAGGTACTTCATTCGATTAATAATTTGCTCAGGAATAGAGTTAAACAAAATAAACACCCCTTCTAGATAATTGATAAATTTAATTTGTGGATGAAATTTGTAAATACGTAATATACATGTATAATTGTATACAATAATAACTTATATGTCAATAATGTAAAAATAAGGTGCTTTCTTGTCGGTACCATGTGGCATCCTAACAGAAAAAAGCCCGGTATTAACCGGGCTGACATAATATTTCACTATTAAACTTTTTGAATTCTAAATAGCCCTAACAAATAACTTATACAAAAAACTTACATTACCCACCTTATGAGTCCCATATCAAACCTGTTAATAAGATCAGGGTGTTTCGGAGTTGCTCTGAAGGTGTATGCATACTCACCGCCATCTTCTATTTTAAGGGTTAATGCATATCTGTAAAGGCTGTCTCCCAGCTTTTCCACACAGTTCATGACAAAGGCCTGTGCATTGGTTATTTTACCGTTTTCATAAGTTCCGTAATACACTTCTACTTCTACATTTGAAGGGTCAATAGCACCCAGCTGGACATTGACCGACAGGTATATCTCCTGGCCGGAGCTGGATTTATAGTCTTTCAGATCATGCACGTTTTTCTCTGCTATCAGCTGAACCTGAGCCCAATTATTTTTCATATGTTCTTCAAAGGAACTGAGATTTCTTGCAGGATTGCAATTGTCATTCAAAAGCTTTGAAGCTCCGGCCATAGCAGGGAGGTACATTCTTTCAGTGTATTCCTTAACCATCCTGTCTGTGCTGTAATTCCAGGCTAGGGACTTTATGGAGTTTTTCATAATGCGAATCCATTCCTCGGGTATTCCCTGTTGGTTAACCTTGTAGAATAGAGGAACTATTTTCTCCTCGAGAGTATCATAGATGGATTCGCTGTCTATATTGTCCTGGGAATTTTCATTGTCAAATTCAGTCTCGTCACCGATAACCCAGCCGTTATCACCGTTATAGCCTTCACACCACCAACCGTCCAGTATACTGAAGTTAATAACACCGTTTATACATACCTTCTGACCGCTGGTACCGCTAGCCTCAAGGGGTCTTCTAGGATTGTTCATCCAAACGTCCACACCCTGTACAAGATTTCTTGCAACAGTCATATTATAGTTTTCAAGAAGAATTACTTTTCCATGGAACCCTTCCTGTCTTGCAATATCGTTGATGTTTTTGATGACGTCATGAGCCGGGCCATCAGCCGGATGAGCTTTTCCGGCAAAAATTATCTGTAATGGCTTTTCTGGATTATTAATAATATTCTGAATTCTGGCCAGATTTCTGAATATGAGGTTTGCTCTCTTATAAGTGGCAAACCTTCTGGCAAAGCCTATGGTAAGTGCATTCGGATCAAGGAAGGTATCGACCTGTCTCACTGCCTCCATGGATTCACCGTTTGCAAGCTTCTGAACCTTTAATCGGTCTCTTACAAACCCTATAAGCTTGTGCTTTAATTCAATATGTGTTCTCCAGAGTTCTTCATCAGGAATATTGTCAATTCCTTCAAAGGTAGAACTACTGTATATACTGGTCTTCCAATCCGGTTGCAGATATTTGTCGTATAGTTCCTTAATCTTCGGAGACAGCCAGGTTAAGGTATGAATACCGTTGGTTACATGTGTAATGGGTACGTCATCCTGTGGCACCTCCGGCCAGACATCACCGAAAATGTCTCTTGAAACAGCTCCGTGTAATTCGCTTACGCCGTTCTTTCTGCCAGCAAGTGTCAGTGCCAGCACTGTCATGTTGAAGTTCTGATCCTCAGGTTTTTTCAGGCCAAGTTCAAGAAAATCATATCTGCTTAAGCCCAGCTGGCCCCAGAAATCACCAAAATACTTATCCATCATATACAGTGGGAAAGTATCGTTTCCTGCCGGAACAGGAGTATGGGTTGTAAATATAGCAGAGTTTGCTACAATCTGCTTGGCTTCCTTGAAGCTCAGATGTTTCTCGTTTATAAGCTTCCTGATTAATTCAAGCC
>JAEYNI010000147.1 GCA_023412635.1 Bacillota bacterium | reverse complement strand
TCCGGGTTATCTTCAAACCATTTATAAAAATACCTTTGGAATATCCTGCATGCATGATGTTATAAACAGTCGTATCCGTCTTGCCAAGGAATATCTGCTGCACCGAACTCATACAATTACTGAAATTGCTGCACTATGCGGCTACAATAATATTGAACATTTCTGCAGACAGTTCAAGAAAATCACTGGTTGTACACCTGGGAAATGGTGTTAAAGCTGTTTAGTGCCTGTTCTTACTATTCTGTCTTTGCTCGCAAATTATCTTTGTTAGCTAGGGGGCACTACTGCCCCCTTCGCCAAAACACTACGACTGCTTTTACTTAGTTGTTGTATTTAATAATCAAGTCCGGATTGTGGTGCTTTTCCATTTGCTTTCTTGCTTTACGGTTTTCCACAGAATCAAAAACTATAGAAAAATCATAATCAGGTGGATACAATTCACTTGCAGCCACGTGCAGCTTAAGCCTTTTATGTGATATCAGCGTTTTTTTGTTCTTTATCTGCACTCCTAGCTCACCTTTCTCATTTGCTGCCTGATAAACAATTCCTATTTCCCTCTGGGGATATACCATCACACTGTCACCAAGGTGAAATCTGCTGCTCCTGTTTGGTTTTGGGGTTTCCATTTCCTTTTTAATAGAGGTTATCGTCTGTGTTTTTATAGTATTATGCTTATTTATAGAAGCCAAATTATCATTTATTTGTCCTGCCAGGAAAATGTCATCCACAAACCTATCTTCTTGGTTAAGATTTTTTGGGGTATTCAGATGCTGCTTTTGCCCGTAGGCTTGCTCGTGGGCAATTTTTAGGAGATGCTGAGGGAAGCCCAGCCGTTTCGCTATATAAAGAGCACAGCTTTCTCCAGCCTCTCCTATTTCCAGCTTATATAAAGGCTTTAAACTCTCTTTGTCAAAGGCCATACGAGCATTTACCAGCAACTCTGTCTTTCGTGCATATTCTTTTATTTCAGGGTAGTGTGTGGTTGCCACAAAGAGACAACCCTTCCTTTTAAGCTCTTCAATTATGGAGACAGCTATTCCCATTCCCTCGGCCGGGTCAGTCCCGGAACCCAATTCATCAAGAAGTACAAGACTTTCATGAGTAACCGAACCCAGTATATCAATAATATTAATAATATGTGAAGAAAAGGTTGAAAGGTTCTCCGTTATGCTCTGACCATCTCCTATATCACAAAGTACCATGTTGTTCATGCAAAATTCACTTCCGGGAGCAGCAGGCACATGAAGTCCGCTTTGAGCCATAATTGAAAGAAGTCCCACGGTTTTCAGAGCTACTGTCTTCCCTCCCGTATTGGGTCCAGTAATTATTACCCCGTTGGTACCTTCGCCTATTTCAAAATCTAAAGGAACACAGGAAGACTGATTCAGTAATGGATGCCGGCCTGCTTTAATAGAAATCTTTCGATTTACAGTCACCTTGACAGGAATTGCTTTCATATTAAGTGACAACTTCGCTTTTGCAAATACAAAATCCAGCGTCTCCATGGCATCCATATTCAAATATATTGTTGACCTTTGTTCATCAACAAGTGCTGTCAGGGTATAAAGTATTTTCCTTACTTCATTTTCTTCCTCGATTACCAATAGATTCCTATCTGACTGGAGCTTTTGAACTGCTGCAGGCTCAATGAATACAGTTCCCCCTGTAGAAGATGTATCAATAACAGTTCCTGTTATCATACTCCGATATTCCTTTTTGACAGGTAAGACGAAATGCCCGTTTCTGGTAGATACAAAACTGTCGGTAAACCAATCCTTCTTATTGCGAAGGAGGCTCTCGAGCTTTGCTTTAACTTGATCACTTATGCTTACAAGCTTTCTTCTTATATCTCTCAGTCTCGGTGAAGCCGAGTCATCTACATAACCGTTTCTTATTGAACGGTCTATTTCCTCATAAAGGTCACTCAGATCATTTATGGAGCCTCCATAATATGCTATCTCTACTTGCAGAGCTTCAGCCTTCTTCAGGTATGATTTCATTCTCCTGCACGAAATCAAAAACTGTGATACATATAATAACTGTTCAGGGATGAGCATAGCCCCCTTTGAGCTAAGTTCGAGGATTTTATCAAGCTCGGTCATTGCCGGAAGAGGGGGTGTGCCCTGACTTTCAAGTATTCTTTTTGCATCGGTGGTTTCCTGGATTTTTTCCCTGCATTCAACCTCAGACATATAAGGTATCAGCTTCGAAAGTCTGGATTTAGCCCTTTCGGACATAGCCGCTTGGCAAAGCATATCAATTATTTTATCAAATTCCAACGTCTCAGTGTAATTCTTCAAATTCATTACCTCCTTAAATAATAAAAACCCCTAGCTGCACACTGCTTTACTTTTTAAGCCCTAATATTCGGGCCTATAAAGTTCAGAATGCTGTCAGGGGTTTAATACAGCAGAACATGAAGATAGAGTTATACTATCTACGTCCTATTTTTACTGTATTAATAAATAATCCATAAAACAAAAAGCGTGACCAGGACTAACCTGTCACGCTTTTATGGCATATATTAAATTCCGGTAATTAATACTTATGATAATCATTATTCATTAATCATTAATAATGTTAGTACTATCATGTAGTCGAAAAATTCAGTCCGGAAAAAAATGTTTGCAAAGCATTCTGTATCGTACATTTACGTACGAAAGCAGGTGTCACAATGATACAAAAAGTATCATCAAAAAGGCATACTTAAATACAGGTTTATAATAAAAACAACTTAAAAATATAAAACCAATACTTAAAGCCTACAACTATTTAGTTGTTTTCCACCTTTACAGATGCGGCAGACATCAAATTTCCTCCTTGATACTAAATTTTGTCACAATAATAGCACATGGAATCTCACATGTCAAGGTTCAAGTTTGTGGTCTGACTTTTTTTCAACTTTAAATATTCTTCTTCTGATAAATCTATATACCAAATATCCTATGGCTCCCAGAGGCAGTAAAACTGGAATTGCTGCAGCCAAAGCTACAATTGTGTCCTGAACAAAATCCCATAAGCCGATCACACTGTTTTTGAAGCCTGAAGAAATTCTATACAATAAGCCATCGTTTTCTTTTGGCTGAACAGGCTTTATCTGCTCAACCTCATTCAGATTAACTGTCAAAGTTGAGTACTCAACAAGAGAATCCCACTTTTTTAGTGTCCCGGTTAGATTCTCTATTTCATAATTGGTGGTCTGTAGCTCTTTTTCGATCTTTAGGATATCCTCCATCTTTACTGCCTTTTTCAGTAATTCAAGAAGCCGTTCCTGTTGAATTCTAAGAGACTTTAACCTTGCCTCGGTATCAAAATACTGATCGGTTACATCCTCACCATTGGATTGCTCAAGTACAACAGTTCCGAATTTTCTTAAATCAATAAAGGATTGATCAT
>JAEYNI010000143.1 GCA_023412635.1 Bacillota bacterium | reverse complement strand
TAGGGCTCAAAATAAGTGATAATATTACAAGACTGGTAACCATGCTGCCGGCCATGCTGATAATTATTCTGGGTATAAATCCGATGCAGGCACTGGTTTTCAGCCAGGTGGCGCTGAGCTTTATCCTCCCGGCTGCAATTATTCCGATGCTTATTATCACAAGACGCAAAGACCTGATGGGAGTTCTGGTCAATAAACCCATAACAAATGTGGCCGGGTGGATTATAGCCGGGGTAATAATTGCAGCCAATGCCATACTGTTGTTTCTCACCTTCAGCGGCGGCATCGGCTAGCACCTTTTGTTGTAAAACACTTTGGAATAATGTGTGTAATATATAGTTATGGTTACGCGAGGACAACTAAAAAAATGTGTAAGGATGGTTAAAAACAGTTAGAGAAATAATCGGACACGATATTTTTCTAACTGTTTTGTGTCCTACACATTTTTTTAGTTTGTCCGGGAGTATATATAGAATTGTTTTCACAGCATACATTAATCTTAGTGTTTTACAACACTCTCTTTTTTTTCTTGACTTTTACCTTAGGGAAAGGTTTAGAGTAGAACATGCCAAAAGAAAATTTCTTTTTCTTTTATAAAATAGACGTGCTTTATAGCAGGCACGTGAAGGAGGTTGGCATGAAGGAAACAGCTAGTCTGAACAAAGTCCTTGAGGTCAAGGGACTTACAAAAACCTACGGTGGAACTGCAGCTGTGAAAGATTTCTCCTTTTCCGTTACAAAGGGAGAAATCTTTGGGCTTCTGGGTCATAATGGTGCAGGAAAAACTACAACTATTGAATGTATTCTTAATACCAGAAAACCTGATACGGGTGAAATAACTCTTTTGGGCTTACAGCTTCAAAAGAACAGAAAAACTATTTTTCAGCAGGTTGGTGTCCAAATGCAGGAATCGCATTTTCAGGACAAGCTCAAGGTATGGGAATGCTGCCAGGCAACACAAGTATTATATTCTAAACCACTGGACTATCATCAGCTTTTGAAGGATTTCTCCCTATATGAGAAAAGGAATAATTACGTATCAGAGTTATCGGGAGGGCAACGCCAAAAGTTAACTGTTCTGCTGGCACTGATTCCCGACCCGCAGATTCTTTTTCTGGACGAGTTAACCACCGGTCTTGATCCTAAGGCCAGAAGAGAAATATGGAATTATCTTCTGCGACAAAAGGAAAAAGGCAAGAGCATTTTGCTGACTTCCCACTACATGGATGAAGTTGAGAAGTTATGTGATCAAATATGTATTCTAAAGGATGGACTTCCCCAGATCATCGGAACTCCAGCCGAAGTTATTTCAGCCAGCGGCACCGACAGTCTTGAGGATGCCTATCTGTTTTATACCGGAGAGGAGGCAGTACATGAAAACTTTTAGTACCTTGTTCAGAACTGAATTAAAAATCAGCATACGGCATATGGATGGAATTTTCTTTGGTATTTTCTTTCCGGTAGGAATAGCACTGCTGCTGGGAGCAATTTACGGAGGCAATCCGGCTTATGAAGGAGCAAACTATACCATGCTCCAACAGTCCTTCGGAGCTTTTGCAACCGTCGGAATCTGTGCGACAGGTCTGATGGGGCTGCCGCTGGTGCTGGCAGATTACCGTCATAAAAAAATATTGAAGCGTTACAAGGTAACTCCTGTCAGTCCGGCTATGTTGCTCGTAATACAGGTAATGATATCCTTATTAATAGCTGTGGTTTCAGCAATATTGACTTCTCTGGTTTCGGTAATCATATTCGGCTACACCATGCCAGGCTCCTTACCAAAATTTGTATTGTCCTTTCTTCTTTTGACAGTGACCATTTACAGTTTAGGAATGCTGATAGCCAGTCTTGCTCCCAGCATAAAAGTTGCAAATCTGGTCTGCACTCTGCTCTACTTTCCAATGTTGTTTTTGTCAGGAGCCACAGTACCCTTTGAAATAATGCCGAAGGTTCTGCAGACCATATCGAACATATTCCCTATGACTCAGGGGATAAAGCTGCTAAAGAACACTTCCTTGGGTTTATCGTCGGGTGATATGCTCATTCAGATAATTATAATGGCTGTAGTCAGTATAATCTGTATTGCACTATCAATAAAATTCTTTAAGTGGGATTAGTTCTTTAATATGATTAGTTAAATATGATTAGTTAAATGGTATTAATTATTTAAATCGGAACAGTTTAGAGGTAAAATCGAAGTATACCATTTTATTACGTAAAATAGGAGGTGGGTAGATGTATTCTATCGGAGTATTTTCTCAAATAAACAAAGTAACAACAAAAACCCTGCGTCACTATGATGAAATCGGCTTGTTGAAGCCCGAGCAGGTGGATAAATATACAGGTTACAGATACTATACCTCTAATCAACTGCCTACAATGCATAAAATTTTAACTCTGAAGCAGATGGGGCTTAATCTGATGGAAATCAAGGAAGTCCTGTCAAATCCTCAGGCTGCCGAACTATATCTGAAGCTTAAGGAAAGAGAAATAGCTCAAAACATAAAAATTGAGCAGCTTAGGCTTCTTCAAATTCAAAATTATACGAATATTTTAAAAGGAGACATTAAATTTATGTATACACCTGTTATCAAAGAGCTTCCAGAGGTTATAGTTGCGTCTATGCGTCAGGTGGTTAACAGCTACCATGACTTTTTCCACCTCTGTCCAAATGTAATGGAAAATGAAATGGAACGAGTCGGCTGTGTCTGTGCGGTTCCTGAATACTGCTTTAATATTTATCACGATGGTGAATATAAAGAAAAAAATATTGATGTTGAAATCTGTCAAGCTGTAACAGAACTGAAAGAAGACACCTCATTGATTAAGTTCAAAAAAATGAATAAGATTGAAACTGCCGTATGCGTACTTCACAAGGGACCCTATGACACTCTGCGGAATGCATACATTTTCATTTTTGAATGGATTAGGGACAATTATTACGAAGTAATTGACTTCCCAAGGGAGTCATATATTGACGGTATCTGGAATAAGGACATCGAGGAGGACTGGCTGACAGAAGTTCAGGTGCCTGTAAGGATAAAGTAAAATTGCGCCCATGCAGGGCGCACTGCAAAAACGCCCTTGGTGCGGGTATCCCACCAGGGGCGTTTTTTTTCAGACCAGCATCTGTAATTTTGATACTTCCTCATCAACACGGGCTTTATCAATTCTTTCAAACAATATGCCGATTTCGGGTAAAGTATAGCCCGGAGCAACGAATTGTGTTTTCCAGCTGTCATTCAACCCCAGCCAACCCTGAACTTTCTCAGAGGAAAAAGGTAGAAAGGGTTTTAAGAGTACAGCCAGATTGGCTATTATCTGTACACAGTTAAAAAGTGTATTTTCACAGCTCTCAGGTGACGAAGTCCTTGTCTCCCAGGGTTTATTGGCATCGAAATATTTGTTTGACCACCTGACAAATTCAAATACTCCGTCAAGTGCCTCCTTAAAAGCACCGTTTTCAATTCTTGTTCCGGTTGCTTCAAACAATTCTTCTATCTTTGATTTAATTTCTTGATCAAGCTTCCCCGCCGGTACAATCCCATTATAATACTTGCCTATAAACGCAAGATTTCTATTTACAAAGTTTCCGTAAGCCCCTAGTAATTCCCCGTTGTGGCTGTTTACATATTCTCTCCAGGTAAAATCTGTATCTCTTTTTTCAGGGCCGTTGGTTATGAGGAAATATCTTATTGAATCGGGGTCAAAATTTTCAAGCATATCCTTTACCCAAACAGCATAGTTCTTGCTTGTAGATATTTTTCTGCCCTCCAGAGTTAGGTATTCACAGGAAACTATTTCATCAGGCAGACGCCAGCCCTTCCCGTTTGCCAGCAGCAGCCCAGGCAAAATAATTGAATGAAACGGGATATTATCCTTTCCATGAACATAATAATGTTTTGCGTTACTCCCGAACCATAATTCATTGAATTCCTCTTCTCTGTCCCTTGCCGCCTGATAGCTCCCTGACAGGTATCCCAAAACATTTTCAGCCCAAATATAGATTTTCTTGTTATCAAAACCTTCTCTGGGCACCTCAATTCCCCAATCCAGATCCCTTGTAACTGCTCTGTCCCGCAAACCCTCGTTTACATACTTTTTTGAAAAGGCTACAGCGTTTTTCCTCCACTCCGGGTGACTATCTATATATGAGTCAATCTCCTTTTCAAGTTTGGAAAGTGCAATATACAGGTGGTTTGTTTCCCTAAAATCCGGTGTTGTCCCGCACACAGAACATCTTGGATTGTTCAGTATTTCAGGTTCAAGTACTTTTCCGCAGGCATCGCACTGATCACCTCTGGCCTCCTGTCCGCATTCGGGGCACTTTCCTTCCACAAATCTATCTGCTAAAAAGCCGCTGCATTTGGGGCAAAATGCCTGAGGTACACTTTTTTCATATATATAACGGCCTTCATACATTGTCCTGTGAAATTCTTTCACAAAGCTTTTGTGTTGGTCAGAAGAAGTTTTATCATATAAATCATAAGTAAAACCCAGCCTATTGAAACATTCCAGGAACTCCTCATGATAGTAATTACTTATTTCCCCGGGAGTTTTACCCTCCTGTTTTGCTCTTATGGCAACAGGAGTACCATGGCAGTCGCTTCCAGAAACGTAGTAAACCCGATCACCCTTTGCTCTGTGGTATCTTGCCAGAATGTCTCCGGGTATGAGTGCAGATACACGGCCTATATGAAGTGAACCATTTGCATAGGGCCATGCTCCTCCGATTAATATATTCCGTATTTTATATCCGTTCATAATATCTCCAATCCACGCGCATAGCGCGTATACTAATAATTAAAAAACTCCTATCAGAAAGCTCTATACTTTTCTGGACAATAAAAAACTCCCACCTCCGAAAATATTATTTTCGGAGACGAGAGCATATTCTCAGCACAGCCGAGCCATTAACTTCGCGTTACCACTCCAAATTCACCCACACCTCGCGGTATGGACCTCATCAAGTACGGGTTTCCTTTTTACTTTATTTTCCTAATGCCCTTAAAGCAATTTGTCAGGTAAGTAACTGGCAACCTTATACTTTATCGCTATAACGGGCGAAACCGTCGCAGCCTGTCACAAAATATCCCAGTCATTAATATAACGACGGTATATGATATGAAATGTGTTCGGTGCGCAACTCCAAGGCCATATTCAGTACTTTCAAGCTATATCCTCTCTCAGCAACAGGACTCTCTGTAAATGTTTCCGGTACTTACTCTTCTTTTCGCAGTCTTTAATTATTACTAAATCCTTTTTATTTAGTATAACAATTATACTTTTTATTATTATATTCTGACTGTTATTTTGTGTCAATTACATTTTTCTGTTATAAAAACTTCAACGATATGCAATATTTTTATCTGTTACCTATTTTATTCTGCTGATTGAAAGGTTTAATCTATAATTTCCGTATGGCAGCAAACCGTCCAGAAACTCTTCAAGCTGTTGGTGTCCTGCCGCTTCCACCTTAAGTTTGTAACAGCCGTCACCGCTTATTCTGTGTGCTTCGGTAATCATAATATTATCTCTGATAAATTTGTGAAAGGCAGCATGGTTATTTGACTGCATATAAACAGTTATGTAAGCGATTAAATGCTGTCCAAGCTTAACCATATTGGTCTTAATTGTATAGCCTTCAATAACACCAAGTTTTTCAAGGCGAGTTATCCTGTTCCTGACTGCTTGACCGGTCAGATGAACCATATTTCCTATCTCTTGAAGCTGAATTCTGGAATTATTTTGAAGTATTTTGATAATCTCTATATCAGTCTCATCAACCATAAGTACAACCTCTCAAATAATTACTCTTGTATTATGTAAGTATAACAGGCTTAACTCTTTAAGCGTTAAAGTGCAATCTGCTCTATAATTATATTGGAGAATTTTATATTATTTAGTATATCATATTGAAAGGAAGATAAATATATGAACTTTAGATTAGTAAGGCATGCAATGATACTGCTTTCGATTAATAACAAGACATTGCTGGTTGATCCCATTATGTCCGAGAAAGGGAGCCTTGAACCTGTTGAGGGTGTGGTAAACCAAAACCGGAATCCCCTGGTTGAGATCTCAGTACCTTTAGATACTTTATCGTCCTGTGATGCAATTCTGATTACCCACACTCATCGGGATCACTTTGATGCTAAAGCCGCTGAATTTCTTCCTAAGGAAAAGCAGATATTCTGTCAGCCCGAGGATAGAGAAAGCCTCATAAATCATGGCTTTAAGAAGGTTACGGCAGTAGACGACCAGTTGGAATGGGAGGGCATCAACATAGCCAGAACTCCTGCCCGACACGGTTACGGAGTTGTGGCTATGAAGCTTGCACCTGTGTCGGGCTTCGTGTTGCGCGGTCCCAAGGAGCCCTCAGTATACATTGCCGGCGATAGCGTATTTTACACCGCGACAAAGAAGGTATTGGCGAAATATAAACCAGATATAGTAATCTGTAACGCCGGCGAAGCAACCTTATCCACCGGAAGGCCGATAACCATGGGAATAAAGGATATAGCCAAAATCCATGAGCAAGTACCTTCTTCTAAGATAGTCGCTGTCCACATGGAGGCCTGGAACCATTGCGTACTTACAAGGGAAGCCCTTGGTAAGTATGTTTCGGAGAACAGACTTCAAGATGTAGTATTAATACCTTCCGACGGACAAGAAATTTGCTTCGCAAAGCTGCTTTAATGCCCGTTCCAATTACTCTGTCTTTGCTCGCAAATTATCTTGTTCGCTAGGGGGCACTACTGCCCCCTTCGACGAAACACTTTGTGTTTCTGAGCACCCCTGCAGGATATGCATAAAAGGGTAGGAAAAGGCTCTTCAGTATACCTTAACAATCCAATTGGTCGATACAGTTACTCGGTTATTTCAACACGGTTTCCGTCGGGGTCGGCAACACAGCTTTCAAAATAACCGTCACCGGTCACTCTTGGAGGACTGTAAAGTTCATATCCGTCCGACACAATTTTTTCTGTAAGGTTTCTAACCGTCTCGCTGTCCCCAACTGAAAAAGCGATATGACTCCAACCGTTTACCTTATCCATTACTGAACGTTGTTCCAGATCGGTATGGTGCATTATCTCAAGACTGGCTCCGCCTTCAAACGTCAGAAAGTAGCTTGAAAAACCTTTAGTATTCTTATACATAGAGTTACTTTTACCGCCAAAATATTTGACGTAGTAATCCCTGGACCTTTCAAGATCGGTAGTATACACTGCAACATGAGTAATTTTTATATTCATAGTAATTCTCCCTTCAATTCTGAACAAATATAAACTAAATAAAATCTGATGTCATTAAGAAAATGTTTCTTAAACAAGTTCAGTTTTAGAAAGAACTATAAAAATTCTCCTTAAATTATGTAGGAACTGGAATAGTTCATAAAGCTTCTGCACACCTACCAGCTTAACACGAAAACTATTAAATTTCCCATAACAGCTTCGTATCAAAGTAACAATTTCGATAGGCTTGAATTGTCTATCTGTATACATATATGCTTCTCCGAAGTAAGTTATTTACACCTTCTAAACTTCAACATAATAAATACGGGATTCATCTCCCAGGTTCATTTCCCCACTTGCTCTGAAAGTACTTTATTGCCCTATCTTTATATTCCGGTCTTTCCTTAACTGAAATAATATTCATATCCGTTTTCCACAGTCCTTTTATCCAAGCACAACCCTTTACATTATATCATACAGATGAACGATCTTTTAACTTATTTGTATTTTTTCACCAATGTATTAATGTATTTTATCACCATTGTATTAAGAACTGTGTTCTACTCATCCAGCTTTGTTCTCTTATAAAGAAATACATAAAACCCTGTAACTATAAGCAGATTGATTAAGCAAATAATAATTGCTTCAGTAGTCCATTTCTGTCCACCTATCAAGTATGATACCTGCTGTCCAAAGAGATACTTAGATATACCTTCCAGACCCTCATTAAAATAGGAAAGCATGGGGAGAAATGAGAGAATTAAGCCCAGTGGTACCGCCAGACCATTTGCCGCACTTGGACTCTTTGAAAAAGTCCCAATGCTCATCCCTATCAGTATGGACGTAACACTTCCAAAAATTCCTGCTGAATAAAACAAACCGATATTCATAGAGCTTTTGTCAGACATAAAAATAAAAGAGCTTCCAGTAATACAAGTCAAAAGAATTACAAATACGGCAGTGCTAAGAAAAAATTCCAAAGATGAAATACCTGACATTCTTAGAACACGAAGTGTATTCTTGGATTTTTCTTCAGCAATCGCGTTGGATGTGACAACGATAGGCGTAAATATGAAATGCATCGTTGCAAACACTGCTATAAAAAACAAAGACGTTACCTTCTCACCAAACGATTGAGACATGACAAAGCCGACAACAGGGTAGACAATAAACATTACCAGTACCTCAAAATTCCTTGTAATGTCCTTAAAGTTCTTAGCCAGAATTGCAGTCATGTGATTTATCTGAATCATACGTTCAAACCCCTTCCAGTTAATTTCATAAATACAGTTTCAAGGTTGGGCTCTGAGGAATGAATGGCTTCCACCCTTTCCTCACTGAAATAGGAGGCTATTTCCTCTGCAGAACCGGAGTTATTTGGAAGTGTGACTGACTCGCCATTCTTTAAAATAATTTCAATCATGTTTTCCTTATTATGCTTTCTGCACAGTTCTTCAGGCACACCATATTCCACAATTTTTCCTTCGTTCAACAATGCAATGTTATCGCACAGCTTATTCGCCTCTTCCATGTTATGAGTTGTAAGAAAAATAGTTGTTCCGTTGTTTTTAAGTTCTATGAAATATTTATGGATTTCTTCTGCTGTCGCAGGGTCCAACCCGCTTGTGGGCTCATCAAGGAAAAGTATTTGAGGTCTATGTAAAATTGCCCTTGCCAGCAGTAATCTCTGTTTCATTCCTTTTGATAATCGTCCGGCAGGGGTTTTAAGTGCTTTGGATAGGCCAACCCTGTCTATAACTGAGTAGATTGTATTATTATCGACCTTGAATAATCTTGCAAACAGCTTCATATTATCAAAGGTGCTGAGTCTTTCATATACTCCGCTATTGTCCAGTACCATTCCAACCTTCCCGTATATTTCGTTGCCCAGGCGGCTGCAGTCCTCACCTAATACAGCTGCATGTCCCTGATATTTTAGTTGTCCGGTTAATATTTTTATAAGGGTAGTCTTTCCTGCACCTGAAGGCCCCAGCAGACCAAAGAGTTCTCCGTAGCCCACCGAAAGACTTATATTATCCAAAACTACCTTTTCTCCGAAAGATTTATTCAAATTCCCCACATCAATACTGTTCATCTCCATCCTCCAATCCATGTTCTTTACGATACTTTTTGAAGCCTTTGTCAATTCTTTTA
>JAEYNI010000114.1 GCA_023412635.1 Bacillota bacterium | reverse complement strand
CATACCACCATAAAATAAAGCAAGACCTGGTGTCATGAAAAAAACAAGTGCTGCCGAGATCAGTATAAAAGCTGTATCTCCTGTGTTAATAGTTGCCATAATTAACCCCTCCATTTATTAATTTTTTGCCGTTTACCGCCTTATCCGGTAAGTTAAGATCCTTAAACCAAAACAACGGTGTGCCTGGAGAACTATTAATTCTCCAAACACACCGTTGTGTTTGATTCGTAAAAACCAACCTTGACTTATATAGGTCGGATCTTTGGCAGTTTACTCTGACAAGCGTTGTTTAACCCCATAAAATGTTAAGCTGAAGTATATTTTTCTAGATCTTCCCATAATTTTTGATGTAATATGGGATATTCACCTTAACACCAAAAAAAGCTACCCGATCAATTGTTACCAATTAACCAAGCAGCTCCATCGCTGTCACATTTATTTATTTGAAAATAGTGTACCATAAGAATCTACATGTGTCAATACAGAATTTTAATTTATTTAAGGTACAGAATTTAAATTTATTTAAGATAAAATCAGTGAAATAAAAGCATTGAATATACTAACACTTTTATTAAAAACTTTAGCACCAACTTCCATGGGTATATTTATATTTATATGAATTAGAATCTTTTGTGGAATCATATTGCGATTTGTAATTAATAAGTTTCCATTTATTCAAATCTACAGAAAGGACCTTTGTAATTTCTTTAATATCAAAATCTGTAAGGCATAAATATACATCTAACTCACAATTCATAAAAAGAATTTCAATATTGTCTACAAATAATTGTAAGTTCCAAAGTAAACAGTTATCTATACAGAAACTTTTTTTACTATTATTGTAAAAGTATTCTTCGTATTTAGTTAATTTATCAAAAACACTAGATGTTAAAGAACCCTCAACTTCAAAAAATATATTGTTAAAGTTTTTAAAAACGGTGTTTTTTAAATCTTCTTCTGTAAAAGTAAAATTTTGATAACCACCTTTATCAAATTCTCTATATAATATTTCCCTTTGATCAGCAAATAATTGATAACCCAAGATATTTATTGAAGGGGAATTCTCTGTATTTTCTAGAATTTGAGAAATCTCATTAGTTATATTTCCTGATATAACTATTATTTCGTCATTATATACGTATTCTATTTTTTTATAAGATACATTTAGGTTTTTAACAGACAAAAGGTCATCTATATAACTGCACTTTATGTCATTCTTTATACAGCCTAGCCTAAATGAATTTGATTTCTTTATGCAAAAATCAAAATAATCTTGCCATTGGTTTATATCAGTAAAAAATCTTTCTGAGCCAAAATAACTAGTAAATTTCGAATCTGAACTTAACAAATTATTTATAACAGGCTTAAATTGATCAGAATTAGGAAAACCGGCTATAAAGCGATTAGATTTTTTCAGCAAGTAAGAAAAAACATTTTCCCAATCTCTAGGAGTAATTTCCATTACATCATAAAAGTAATAACTCAAGTCTTTCTCAACCTTTCTAAGAATGTAAGGGTACAAAATACTACTGTAAATATAATTCCAATACCAAAACTGATTACTTGGCTATTATAAGGGTTACTTTGAAGCACCCCATTAATATAACTTTTGGTGCAGTAAAACTATCTAAAATAATAATTTCCTGACACAATAACAGCAGTATAAACTATCGACCTTAATAATTTCTTAGAATAATTGACTGCATCGGGTAGTCTAATCATATTTGCCTCCATTTGCTTAATAATGTCAAATAGGAGTGTGCCCTCCATTTTAATTTTATGTTAAATCCTGTAAACCCATAAGTCAAGTAATTATACTAAGTAATTATTTCTTTGCAAAAAAGAGAGCCACCTCCAATAGAATTTTATTTCTATTTTGAGACAGCCCCTTTTTCCCTACACCCTTATATTTTTCTATAACGTTCAGGGACAAAAGAACCGGTATCCTCTTACCCTATACACGTTTCGAGGTAAAAATGACACAAATAACACAGAGTTTCAATTCTCCTCGTATATTTATAAAGCTTAAAAAGCTTATATAAACTTGGTTAATAAACCAATAAATTCATTGTGTGAATGATTAAAATATGCTAAATAAGTAAGATATTATGCTCTATACCTAATTAAAACCTGAAAGTACCTCCTCTGCAACTTTTACCTGAGATACCCTTGTATCCATAGCTCTTTTTTGTATATACCTATGAGCCTGAGGTTCAGTCATATTCATTCTTTCAACCAGCAGCCACTTAGCCTTTTCTATGACCTTCCTGTCATTTATCTTCTTTTCCAGATCATCATTCTGAAGCTTTAAGCCCCTGAGGGATCTCCGGGAGTTTGCTGCAAATTTCGCAGTCTGCAAAAGAGTTGTTTTGTTTATAGGCTTTGGAAGAATCAATGCACCAACTTTTTCAAGTTTGTACTGCATTTCTTCAAGATGCTCATGTTTAGCTAAAACGATAATGCCAGCATCGGTTTTATCAGCAATATCAAGAACAAGGTCTATACCCAGTTCATCCTGTAAAGGAGCGTTAATCAGTATTAATTCTGGTTCAAAAAAATCAAGTTTACGCCTGGCCTCATTTGCAGATAAAGAGTATTCTGCCACCGAATATCCCTGTTGAAGCATGAGGGTTCGAAGGTCTTTAATTAAATCAGGCCTGCTGCATACTATAAGAATCCCTCCTGCTCTCACTGGCAATCACCTCCATCTGAGCGTGAATAACTTGAAAGATGCATATACAGTATTCTCGTGCACTTGAAGCTCTAAAAAAGGTAACTAGAAGCAGCACGCATCTTTACATTAATTTAATGGCTCTACAGTCAGCGATTTGAGATTAATATGCAGAAAGGTAGCGTTCAATCTCCCAGGAATGGACAATATTGTTATATTCCGCCCATTCAGCTTCCTTGGCTGTTATATATTTAGAAAAAATATGATCCCCTAAAACATCCTTGATGTAAGAATCCTTTTTCATTTCTTCCAATGCCAGGAAAAGATTTGAAGGAAGCCTTTGGATACCAAGTTCTTTTTCCTGATCAGGTGAAAGATTATATGTGTTTATGTCTACAGGAGCAGGTATCATCAGCTTTTTCTCCAAACCATCAAGACCAGCTGCTAGCAGCAGTGCAAGTGTAAGATAAGGGTTACAGGAAGGATCTGGACTTCTTAGTTCTACTCTGGATGACTCTCCTTTTTGAGCCGGTATTCTCAATAGAAGACTCCTGTTCATGTGTGACCATGCTATATGGACCGGCGCTTCAAATCCGGGGACAAATCTCTTGTATGAATTCACCAAAGGGTTTGCAACAGCTGTTATCCCTTTTGCGTGTTCCAGTATTCCGGCACAGAACATTTTTGCGACCTCTGAAATGTCCATACTGTTTTCACCCGCATTGAAAACGTTCTTACCGTCTTTTGAAAGAGACATATTTATGTGCATACCAGAACCATAGGAATTATAAATCGGTTTAGGCATGAAGGTTGCATGCAGTCCGTTTCTCTGAGCCACTGTTTTTACTACCATTCTGAAGGTCATTATTCTATCTGCAGCAGTCATTACATCACTATACTTAAAATCAATTTCATGCTGTCCTGCAGCATTCTCATGATGCGAGGCTTCAATTTCAAAACCCATGTCTTCCAGGACCATGCAAATTTCTCTTCTGCAGTTTTCTCCCAGATCTGATGGAGCCAGATCGCAGTAGCCTGCTGCGTCGTGGGTCTTATTTGTAGGCCTGCCTTCCGCATCGGTATGGAACAGGAAAAATTCACATTCCGGACCTATATTAAAGGTATAGCCCAGTTGCTTTGCCCTTGCTTCAGACCTTTTCAAAATGTACCTTGGATCTCCCACGAATTGTGATCCGTCATAATTTTTGATATCACAAATAAATCTGGCCACCTTTCCGTGCTGCGGTCTCCACGGAATAAGCTGAAATGTGTCCGGATCAGGGAATAGCAGCATATCAGACTGTTCTACCTCTGAAAAGCCGGCAATTGCAGATGCATCAAACATAACACCTTCTTCAAGAGCCTTCTCCAGCTGCTGATCGGTAATGGCGATGTTTT
>JAEYNI010000106.1 GCA_023412635.1 Bacillota bacterium | reverse complement strand
TGGTTACGATTTGTCCATTGTAGGAGGGATCGGTGGTAATTTCCTGATATCCGGTCATACAAGTATTAAAAACTATTTCTCCGGCTGTTTCACCACTTTTCCCAAAACCCTCGCCCGAGAAATAAGTGCCGTCTTCCAATAATAAAACTGCTTTCATATTAACCTCCTAAGCCACTTTTAGTGGCTTTGAGCCGTAATAGTGGCCACAAAATGTAATGAAATATGTCTGCTCCCATATACCGTTAAAATAGATATAAATCTTCCTGCGCCCTAGAGCACTTCATTTAAAGCTTCTATTAATATAGAAATAAAACTATCTGCATCCTGCTTTGTTATAATTAACGGTGGAAGTATTCTTAGTATTTTGTCACCTACGTTAGCTATAAGATATTTTTTCTCAAACATCTTTTGCTTTACATCAGGGGCAATAGGCTCACTCAGTTCAATTGCCATCATTAAACCTGAGGCTCTGATTTCAGAAATGACAGGAAGTTTCCCGGATGCCTGGTCTATAAGGGTTTCCTTTATATAATCCCCGAGCTTTTGTGCATTCTCGGCAAGTTTTTCCTCTTTGATTATTTTCATTACAGCCAAACCTGCCGTACATGCAAGAGGATTTCCTCCAAAGGTGGAGCCATGTTCTCCGGGTGAAAAGGCTTGTGCAACATAGTCCTTTGCGCAGACAGCTCCGATTGGTATACCGCCTCCAAGAGCCTTTGCAAGGGTAAATATGTCAGGTTCGATATCATACTTCTGATAACCGAACAGCTTTCCTGTTCTGCCCATACCGGTCTGAACCTCATCAAAAATAAGGAGTAGTTTATTTTCTGTACACAGCTCCTTCACTTTTTTTAGATATTGAAGATCGCAGGGATAAACACCGCTTTCTCCCTGAACAGGTTCAAGCATGATAGCGCAAGTGTTTTCTGTAACTGCTAATTTTAACGCTTCGAAATCATTTATTGGAACCTTTTTAAAGCCCTGAGTCAAAGGCTCAAAGGGTTTAGCATACTTTTCCTGTCCTGTTGCGCTCAGTGTAGTAATGGTTCTGCCGTGGAAGGACTTCTGAAGTGTAATGATTTCGTATTTTTCGGGCATACCCAGCTTTTTAAAAAAAATTCTTGCAAGCTTTATGGCTCCTTCGTTTGCTTCAGCTCCGCTGTTAGAGAAGAATACTTTATCAGCACAGGAGTTTTCACAAAGCTCCTTAGCCAATAAGGCTTGGGATTCTATGTAATAAAGGTTTGAGCAGTGTATCAGTTTGGATAATTGGTCTGAAACCATTTTAACAAAGGTTGGATGTGAATATCCTATTGAATTAACAGCTATCCCTGAAAAAAAATCTGTATATTTATCCCCGTCGGTACTCCAAAGATATATTCCCTGACCTTTTTCAAAGGCAACAGGAATTCTTTGTCCGAAGGTATTCATAAAATACTGATTATCGTACTCCTTGATATCATTAACTAACATATTAACCTCCATGAGCCGACATAGCGGCCACAAAATGTAATGAAATTTGTATACTCCCATATCTGCTATAATTCGAATAAAGGCAATAGAATAATTAAAAGTTAAAATGAATAAAAACAATGTATAATTAATAATTATACATTGTTCTGTATAAAAATGCAACATTATTAAATTTATTTTTGTTACTTGAGATACTTGTCCCTGAGAAGGTTATAGGAGTTTTCCAGAGAGTAAAGAAAGGAGTAGAGGCGATTACTGTTCTCCTCCTCCATAAATGTGAACATCATACTATATTTATAGAGAGAATTTTCTTTATATGTTCTTAGTAGTTCTCCCTTTGCATACACCGTGGAATTATCCTCAAGAAGAATATTTATTTCGCAGCTTGTTTTTATAGGTATTTCCTTGTCTAATAAAAACGCTGCACCACCCAGTGATAGGTTTGACACCTTACAAAAATAACTATTATTGCCGCTGCAAAGAGTAGCAGGCAAACAAACATCGAGACGCTGGAAGACTCTGTGGTTTATACTTTCAACAATTCCATGAATTTTTACCTTTATATATGGAGAACCTGATAACTCAATTTTTGATATGGTACCAGTGATAATGTATTCAAAGTATTCATTATTGTACTTTATGTCGACACTGGTGTCGATAAATAGACATCCCTTCATTATATCCGGAGTCAAAGGCAGATTAATTGAATCTTCACTGCATTGGGTTACAATATTCAAAGACCATGAAGACTGTTTAAATAATTTAAAACTTACCAACGTCCCGGGAATAATCAGTTTGGAAATACATATACTGTTCAAAGAATTTAGCCTCCTAGAACTATATAGCCGTTCATAAAAAATCACAGAAGTTATTCACAATAAGTCAAGAATGTAGACAGTAAAATAATAAAAAATATAGCACTTCTTATATATTATATAATAATAAGTGCTATATAACAACTTGATAAAAGAGAATATTCCAAAATGATACAAATTTCCTATTTTTTATATCTAAATTACTTAGTAATATAGGTCTTTCCATACTATATATTAAATTAATATAACGCTTCATTTTCATGATAGAGTTTTTTGTCCTTCATTATCATAGTCCCGATCCCTTTGTATGTAAAAATTTCAAGTAAAATGCAGTGGGGGATTCGTCCATCGATAATGTGGGTTCTGCCCACACCTTTCTCCAATGCATCAACGCAGCCCAAGACCTTAGGTATCATACCGCCGGCGATAATCTTTTTATCAATAAGGTCATGAACTTCATCAATTGTAAGTGCCGGAGTAACAATGTCGCTGTCCTTAGAGGGCTTAACACCTTCTACATCGGTAAGAAGCATAAGCTTTTCAGCCTTTAAGGCAGCAGCAATTTCACCTGCTACAGTATCGGCATTAATATTATAGCTCTCCCCGTTTGGTCCTACACCGATGGGTGCTACTACCGGGATATACTCATCCTTGGATATCAAGTCAAGCACCTTGGAGTTTATTTTTGTAATTGAACCCACATACCCGATATCCTTCAGCTCACCATCTATTTCTGTCTTGTATTGTTCACATTCAATAAGCTTTCCATCTATTCCGCAAAGGCCTATAGCCTTTGCTCCCTTACCGTTAAGCAAAGAGACAATTTCCTTATTGGTTTTTCCAACAAGAACCATCTGGGCTACCTCGATAGTCTGTAAATCCGTTACTCTGAGGCCGTTTACAAATTCACTTTTTACATCAAACTTCTGAAGGACTTTGTTTATGTCCGGTCCACCCCCGTGCACCAGAACCGGATTCATCCCTATGTACTTTAAAAGAGTAATATCCTCTATCACTGAGTTTTTTAACTCGTCATTTATCATGGCATTACCGCCGTACTTAATAACAACTGTTTTACCGTACAACTTCTGAATATAGGGTAATGCTTCAATTAATATTTCAGCCTTTTTAATCAAGCTATCATAATTCATAAAGAACCTCCTGGATAATGTTAACTATACTTAATAAAAACAGGTAGTTGAATATTTAAAGTGCTTATGGTTTTATTCTATAAGCCAATATGTTCACCTAGCCCCAGCATTATATTCATATTCTGGATTGCAGCTCCGGAAGAGCCTTTACCAAGGTTATCGAGGACAGATACCAGCATAATCTGGTCAGAATTACCAGTTACATATATTTCAAGATAATTTGTATCATTTACTCGTGTAGCACTGATGAAACTATTTATGTATTCCTTTTCAATATCCAAAGGCATGACCTTTATAAACTTTTCACTACTATAGTGATTTGTAAGAAAAGCATGAATAGCTTCTTTGGTCATTGACTTTGTAAGTAATCTTGGATAAACAGGTATACAAACGGACATACCTTTATAATAAGGACATACCAGGGGGGAGAATAAGGGACTATGTTCAAGACCACTTATAAACGTCATCTCAGGTATGTGCTTGTGAGTAAGACCAAGCGCATATAATTGTGGACTTTCAAAAGGATTTCCTTCGGGAGCCTCAAATTGAGCAATCAACTTCTTACCGCCGCCGCTGTAGCCTGAGATGGCATGGGTTGTAACAGGGTAATCCTTCGGTATGATACCCTCCGTAACTAAAGGATACATCAAACTGATAAAGCCGGTAGCATAGCATCCGGGCACAGATACTCTTGCAGAAGCTTGAATTTTGGCTCGGTGACTTTTGCTCAACTCGGGCAATCCGTATGCCCAACTGTCCTTTGTTCTGTGAGCCGTACTTGCGTCAATTACCTTGGTGTGAGGATTTTCAACGAGTGAAACAGCTTCGATGGCAGCGTTGTCAGGCAGACAAAGGAAAACAATATCTGCGTCGTTCAGACACTTTTTTCTCTCATTTATATCTTTTCTTTTTTCAGCATCTATTTTTATAATGTCAAGATCATTTCTCAACGCTAATCTTTCGTTAATCTGAAGTCCTGTAGTACCTTCACTTCCGTCTACAAAAACCTTGAATTTCATTGTTATCCTCCATTCCGCTGAAATCAGCGAACAAATTAGTGAAAACACGAGAGGCAAGAGTCTGGCATATTAATATTAAACTCTTTTCTAGCCCAATCAATTGTTGCGATTTTATAATTATACAACTAAATGTATAAAAATTCAATATTGTGTATTAATAAAATTTCCATGAGTTCAGTTCAGGTAATATTTCTTACTTACCTTAGAATATTCGCTTAGTCACTATATTTGCTATTAATAATATAGTAATTAAAATATAAAAGAGGGGATAAGTTGGGATGCCTTGTAAGCTATAAATATATATTTATGTATACTAAAATGTATGATATATATAAATTTAATCTGTTTCAGTTACGGAATTTATGAAAAATATATAAAGGCATCCGGAAAAGTATAATTAGTACCTCGTTTGAACCCAATATTGCATTATACAAAAGTACTAAAAGGAAAAAATTAATTTTGTTAAAAAGCAATATGGTTTGTACTAGGCTTGCAGTGTATCATATTAGTATAGATTTATTGATTGCTGAAATTGCAGGCAAAACAAATAGCGAGTTTTGGGGAGGTATTACAAATGGCTAGTTTAAAGCTAAAAAATATTTACAAGAGATAT
>JAEYNI010000308.1 GCA_023412635.1 Bacillota bacterium | reverse complement strand
TTCTCAACTAAATCCAAGAATGCTGTTTTTACTATAATTGTACTCTATAAATGCGGATTAGTAAAAGACAATTCATGTAAACAAATTTAAGAAATTCGAAGCGGAACTCCAAAGTGCTTCTTGGAGTTCCGCTTTTAATAATATATTCTTCGTCTACTTTTACTGCTTAGTTTTGTGCACACACTTTTGCAGCTGCGTCAGCAGCTGAAGCTGCATCAGAGGTGTAAATGTCTGCTGATACCTTTTCACAGAAGCTCTGTGTTACAGGTGCGCCACCAATCATAATGGTTACCTTGTCACGAATTCCAGCATTTACAGCTGCCTTTATTACATTTTCAATTTCTCCCATTGTTGTTGTTAAAAGAGCTGAACAAGCTATTATCTGTGCATTTTCTTGAATAGCCATCTCAATAAATTTTTCAGCTGGAACGTCAACACCAATGTCTATAACCTCTAAGCCTTTTCCTTCCATCATCATTCTAACGAGGTTTTTTCCTATATCATGTAAATCACCTGCAACAGTACCAAGGATAACCTTACCTGCAGATTTAACACCACTTGATGCAAGCAAAGGCTTAAGTATCTCTGTTCCTGCATTCATAGCTCTAGCAGCTATAAGCACATCCGGTACATAAACCTCATCCTTTTTAAATTTTTCTCCAATTATACCCATGCCTTTCAAAAGGCCTTCCTTTAAAATCGTTTCTGCGCTATTACCTTCAGCAACCGCCTGATTAACCAATTCTTTTACAATCTTTGCTTTACCAATCTGTAGATTTTCAGAAATTTCATTTAATATACTCATTATTCATCCTCCATTATATATTATTTAGATATAAGCAACTTTTCTAATCCTATTTTATTACATGCATTATTTTATGTATTGCAATTATTTGATATTTTTTGTACATTTTAATGATTATTCTACTTAATTATGTATTCAAAAATAGTAATAAATAATCACATTTTAAGACTATCTTTATACAAATTCATCTTATTTAACTTAATAAAATACTTACCAATAATCACAAAAATGTCATACAAATTAAAGGTGGCATTCTATAAAATGATGCTAAAGAAGCATATGATAAAATATTTTTTGTCGCAAATAGCGGCTCATGGAGGTTATATTTATGAAACTAAATATGAAGAATTGGCTTAATGAATTACTTGAAGCTGATGTAAAAAAAGCTATGCCTGTATTATCTTTCCCTTCTATTAGTCTTATGGGAATAAGTGTTGTTGATCTCATATCAGACAGTGAGAAACAGGCAATAGGTATGAAGCTTATTGCAGATAAATGTGATACTGCGGCTTCAGTAAGTATGATGGATTTATCCGTTGAGGCTGAGGCCTTTGGAGCTCAAATCAAAGTTTCAGGAGATGAGGTTCCTACAGTTATAGGAAAGCTTATTGAGGATGAAGATGATGCTAAGGCGCTTAAGGTTCCTGAAGTTGGAGCCGGGCGTACAGGTTTGTACATCGAGGCAATTGGAAAAGCTACTAAACTAATAGTAGATCGCCCTGTATTTGCAGGTGCAATTGGTCCTTTCTCCCTTGCCGGCAGACTGATGGACATGACTGACATAATGATTAATTGCCAGGTAGAACCAGATATGGTTCATGAAACCCTAAGAAAAACTACTCAGTTTATAATTGAATATATTAAGGCCTATAAAGCAATAGGTGCTAATGGTGTTGTTCTGGCTGAACCTGCTGCAGGACTTCTCTCACCAAAGCTGATTGCTGAGTTTTCATCAAAATATGTAAAGGAAATCGTAGATGCAGTTCAAGATGATAACTTCATACTTGTATATCACAATTGTGGTAACACAATTCCGTTAATTGACTCTATTTTGACAGTTGGTGCTGCTGCATACCATTTTGGAAATGCAATTAAGATGTCTGAAATGATGAAGCTTATTCCGGCAGATACAGTTGCATTTGGAAATGTGGATCCCGCAAGCCAGTTCAGAAACGGTACACCTGAATCCATAAGAGAAGCCACCCTGAATATTATGAAGGACTGCTGCCAACATAAGAATTTTGTTATTTCCTCAGGTTGTGATGTTCCTCCTCTTTCAAGCTGGGATAACATTAATGCATTCTTTGGTGCTGTTAAGGATTTTTATAAGGCATAGATTAGATAAAATTTTTCGGACATAGGAAAATTTTAATTGTAAATAGTAATTGCAATACGACTCCCCAAATAATATGATACATAAAATCCTCAAATCTCATAACAAGATTTGAGGATTTTTCTATTTCTTAATCAGCTCAATTATTTTTGACTCCATATTTACAAGGGCTTCTTTTTCAGATATTTCACCAGCTAATACACGAACTATTTCCTTCGGTATAATACTTGTATAAATATTGTTCTTCCATCGGCTTTCATCCAGTATCTCAGGCATATATCTCTTTCTGCTTTGTTCATAGCTTTTGAGTACAACCGACTTCCAGGGTTCAAGATTCTGTAAATCTGTTCGTGTATAATATTCTTTCCTTAATGTGGAGCCACCCAGCAGCGGCAAAGGAATTGCATTTTGGTTACCGCATGCCCACATTAAAAAATCTTCAGTTTCCCTGATATTTTTGCCGTACCTGTTGATACCAAGACTCCATCCCCCCAGTACAGGGGTACCTCCGGGTATCAAAGCATATCCGATATTCCCTGCAATTTTTGATTTAGTATAGTTGTTTATGTCGCCTGCATCTGAATCATATAATACAGTCATAGCATACTCACCAGTCTTAAATTCCTCTGCCACTTCGTTCCATGAATTTACCTTTTTAGGTGAAGTATATTTATAGCTGCTGATGAAATTCTTCAATGCCACTTCCGAGTTGCTATTATTAATAATGATATTTCCTTTTTCATCAAATACAGAACTTTCATATGCCCACAAATGATTTAAAAAACTGATTGCCGTAAAAACATTTTCTCCGCTAACTAAAGCTGCGCCATATTTGACCGGTGAGGATGGATGTATGCTTTTTGTAAAAAACTCTGCCACTATATTAAACTGCGCCCAGGTTTTTGGAGGCACCAACTCCTGTCCGTATAGTCTCTTAAACTTTCTTTTTATTGTAGGTTCCTCAAATAAATCCTTCAGATAAAATAATATTTGTGCACCTGACATAAACGGAAAAGCGTACAGTGATTCTACATACATCCCATACCCTTTTAATATACCATCTATAAATCCGTCAAAATATCTCTTGTTGGACTGTTTTAAATTATCTAAATTCAGAACATATCCACTCTCAACAAGACCTTCCAACCAGGTAATATCCATCATAATCCCATCATAATATTCTGATTTATTTAGAGCTTCTTTATAAAGAACCTCCTCTAATTCAGAATAAGAGAGGAGATCAAAAGTTATTTTTCCACTACTCTCATTTTCGTACACCTTGGCAATCATATTCAGGCTCCATGAAGATGGACAATCGAACATAGCAAAACGTAAATGTGTTTTGGTTTTTCTTATTCCATATTTCATTGGAGATATCTTATCACATTCCGCAGAAATAACACTTGTGATAGGCTCATGAATTGAAGGATTGGCGATTGCTTCAAGCAGCTGTTCTACCGCCTTCTTTGCGATCATATTTTGAGATACCGAAATCTGTTCTTCAAAATCACCCTCATCTTCAATCCAACTGCTTTCTTTTATTACAATAATTGAAATATCCTTTATCCCAAGAGTATCCATAGCTTTTTGTATACCTAGAGCTATCAAATAATTTCCAGCAATTAGTCCTTTTATATCCGGATTATACAGATATAGCTCGAAAAAAGCCTGAAATCCTCTTTCCTTATTACAATCTACTATTTTAACCAAGTCATTTCTATTGTAATATTTGTTATAAATATTCAACAATCTTCCATCGTCCAATAAGTCATATTCCATTATAAGCCCAATATCAGACAGGCCCTGGTCATGAAGTCTCTTTATAGCTTTTTCAAAGGCTTCTGAATAATCAATTACAATTCTATTTCCCATATAATCAGGGAAATTGCGTCTTGTAATCAGAATGGAAGGCAAATTTCCATTGACATTCGAATCATTAGGTTTTTTTCTTGTCATTGAATATAGAATAATTCCATCAACGCTTTGTTCAATACATCGAGAAATACTTTTCTTTTCAAGTAAGCTATTATTTTGACTAAATTTTATTAAAATACTATAGCCTTTCGTAAGAAGGAAGCCTTCTACTTCTTTTACAAATTCCGAATACTCAGGTTGTATAATATTAGGAATGATAACTCCTATTAACATACTTTTTGTATTTTTTAGATTTCTTGCATTTGCATCAGGATGGTAAGATAACTCTTTTATAGCTTTCTCAACACGATTAATCAATTGTTCATTATCAGTTTTTCCATTAATCACATTTGATACTGTACCAATTGAAACATTTGCAAGCTTTGCAACTTCTTTGATTGTTGTCAAGTAATCTTACCTCCCTAAAACAAATCAGCGCCATTCATATGGATTTTATCACATACTGATCAACATTATCAATATATCTATTCTTCGCCATTATACTCTTTAATGGCATTTACCATTGCTACAACATTTTCAGTTGGAACACCTGGCTGAATATTATGAATTGTATTGAATACAAAACCGCCATTCTTGCCAAATATCTTACAACACTCCAGCACCTCATCATGAACCTGCTTTGGAGAACCGAAGGGTAATGTTTTTTGTGTATCAACTCCGCCTCCCCAGAAGGTAACCTTATCCCCATAGGAATCCTTCAATAATGCTCTATCCATGTTTTTGGCTGTCCATTGTACAGGATTTAAAATATCAAAACCTGCATTAATTATCTCAGGGACAAGCTTGTATATACTTCCACAACAATGCTTAAAGGTTTTCCAGGTTGTATTCTCATGAATCCAGTCATTGACTTTTTTATAATAAGGTGCATAAACCTCAGTAAATACTTCATTTGAGCAAAAGGGTCCATTCTGTGTACCAAAATCTGTTCCGCATATGTAGGCAACCTGAATTGTCTCACCTAATACATCATGCATTTTCTTTAAGTTCTCTATAGCATAATGAAGCTGATATTCAAATATTTCATGTAAAACCTCGGGTCTTGAAACAATAGAAACATACCACTCAGTAATATCCCTAAGCCCTTTTGGCCGCTTTAGCTGTGGTCCCGGTACTAATGCAATATCACCAAACGCAGTACCGCCAAGGTTCCCCATAACTACATCTCCACTGTTTTCAAACCTTGGTCTTTGCACCTTCAACCACTCAATATCCTCATCGGATATAGGGCCAAATTCTTCAAAATTATCCTTTACGTCATATTCATCTTCATCAAACTCCGGAGCACGATTAATACTGTCAAAATACACTCCATTTTTTGGCATACAGCCTGCAGGTGGATATGATGTATCCCCACATGAATAAATATAAGTGTTTCCATTTTTATCGGTGCTGGTCATAAAATCTTCTGCTACCAATACATCCTGTCCCCAGGGGGTCCTCCACTCTTTGAATTTATCTTTCTGCTTAAAACCAAACATTGTTCCGGCACTCCATAGAGGAGTGGTCTGTATTCCCATTGCCTCTTTTAAATCATTTTCAACGTAAGCTAGCATTTGAACCGGTTCTAAAATTCTGATTGGCTTTTTTTCCAAGCCATAATACTCTCTTAAGCCTTCTACTACTTTACAATGAATACCTGTAGTAGGCATACCACCAATATCTAAAAGTACCGGTCCATCAATATGATTAACTGCTAGTTTTAATTTATCTTTTCCTGTCATCTGCATATCTCCTATCTGATTATTTATTTTTAGATTGATTGATAATATCTAATTCCAGTCAATAAAATTAATTTTATTTAGTTAATTGATCAATTTCATAGCAAACATCACGATATTCTTCAGCACTGTTAAGGATTTCAAATTCCAGACGTA